>NZ_JBHSHC010000098.1:0-48105 GCF_042652925.1 Effusibacillus consociatus | reverse complement strand
TCAAGGTTAACGGATTTCATTCCGTTTTGTGCCTTGAGCGAAGCGAAAGGAATGGGTATAAAAATGAGTCAAAAATTTAGCCGCAGAGAATTCATGACTTATATGGGAGTTGGAACTGCTGCAATGATCGGTGCGGTTTCCGGTCTGGACAAGGTTGCAATGGCAGCCGGAAAGACATGGGAACCTGATAAAGCTGCACAAGGAATTCCGTCGAAGTTTAAGCCCATTTCAAGGACTCGGCAAAATGATGTGATGTTGCCGCAAGGTTTTAAATACGACATTATTGCCACTTATGGGGATGTAATCAATTCCAAGGGAGAAAAATTCGGAGACAGTGTGGACCTGACAGTCTACTTCCCGATCGATGCGGTGGAGGGAGGCAACAATTCGGAAGAAGGCTTGCTGTGGGTGAACCATGAATTCCCGATGCCTGAAAACTACATGAAGATGTTGGGGATGTTGGGCATTGTTGCTGACAAATATGAAAACTCCTTAGCTGCCAAGTATCCGGATCTTCTCCAGATGCAGAAGGAATCGGTGGGTGGTTCCGTGATCCGGATCAAGAAAGAAAACGGCACTTGGAAAATGATCAAGGATGACAAGTACAACCGCCGTGTACATGGGAACACGAAAATCGAACTTACCGGTCCGGCTTCGGGATCCACTGCGGTAAAGGGTGCAAAAGTGGTCTATGGAAGCCTTGGCAACTGCAGCGGGGGTCGGACTCTCTGGAACACCGTTCTGTCTTGCGAGGAAAACACCGAATATGGAAAGTCTTACGGATGGCCAGATTTTGTGGACGAGCATTACGGATGGGTTGTTGAAGTCGATCCGTTCAACCTGGATGCTCCGGTTCGCAAACATACCGCATTAGGACGGTTCGCTCATGAAAATGCTGCGATGGGACTGACCAAGGACGGTCGTGTGGTGGTTTACATGGGTGACGATTCGAGAGATGAGTTTTTCTATAAATTTATCAGCGAGAAGAAATTCAATCCGAATAACCGTGAGGCGAACTTCAGCATTTTGGAATCCGGCACCTTGTATGCAGCCGACTTATATAACGGAAAGTGGATCGCTTTGGACTATAACAAGAACGAAAAGCTTCGCACTTACAAGAAAGCGGGAGCAAATGAACCGTTCTTTAAGAGTCAGGCAGACGTGGTAACATTTGCCCGTGAAGCAGGCAGAGCGGTCGGGGGGACTCCGATGGATCGTCCGGAAGACGTGGAAATCCATCCGCATGATGGAACCGTATATTTGTCGTTAACAAACAACAGCAAGCACGGGAACTTCCATGGTCAAATCCTGCGCTTCATTCCCGCTGATGAAGACCATGCCAGCGATTCCTTCACATTTGAAGTGTTTGCTGTTGGCGGTCAGCATAACGGTTTTTCCTGCCCGGATAACCTGCATTTTGACAGTGAAGGCAACCTTTGGGTGGCTGAAGATTACGGAGATGACGAAAAGGTTTATGAACAGTTTGGCAACTGTGCATTCCTTATGATCCCAACCGCAGGCAAAAACTACGGAGAGGCATTCCAATTCTTGTCCGGCCCGGTCGGAAGTGAAACGACAGGTCCCTGGTTCACTCCGGACGAGAAAACGTTGTTCCTTAACATTCAGCATCCCGAGTCTTGGAATCCTCATCCGACACACCGATTTGGAAGAGCGTCCACAATTGCAATTACCGGATTTAAAGGGGTGTAGTCCATGTTATCCAGTATCGGTATCCCTGGCCTGATTTTGATTCTCGTATTGGCGTTGATCATATTTGGGCCGCAAAAGCTGCCTGAGTTGGGGCGCGCCTTTGGCAACACGCTCAGAGAGTTTAAAGATTCAACAAAGGGTATAATGGGAGACGACTCTGATAAGGAGAAAAAGTCAGCCTAAGCTTTGAAAAACGCTTTTTGGTGATAATACCAAAAAGCGTTTTTTTTGCCCGCGCGTATGCGTCAATCCTGGACACCACCCGACAGGTTTCGAAGCAATTGCTTCGCTATCGAAAAGAAAGTTTATTTAAGTGGAGAGATTCTCTTTGTCGAAAAATCTTATTTTCAATATACCCGGTCAGACCTTTAGGGTGAAAGGTCTGATCGGGCAAACTGCCGACGAAGCTTGATGTTATCGGGAGTGAGTGTCAGAAGTACTCGAAGCTTTCCGAGCCATGACGAGTGTATTTTTAACAGGTCTTTATGAAACCTTTATGAGATCTTAATATTTCGTTGTTACCCTAAAAGTATTAGGAGCAGGAAAGGGGTACAGCAATGCAGAGGGTGACTGAGTGGATGCGTGGTGGTGACATCACGACGTTTTTCTGGGTAAATCATGCATGGAAGTCGTCGTTCTCCGATCGGTTCATGCCCCTGATTACCAATCTGGGCGGTGCTGTTTGATGTATCAGTCTGTCACTTGTCTTGCTGTTGAGCGGAGATCCCTTCTGGCATCAAACGGGGATTCATCTGGCACTGAGTTTGTTGATCAGTCATGCGGTAGTGGCCCTTTGCAAAAAGGTTGTTCCGCGACCCCTGGCAGCGGGAAAAACAGATGAATGGGATCAGCCGCTTAATTGTGCGAAGTGTATTGCGAAAAGATGTCGGTACTTTGCTTGGCAGGCTGTCACCGGATGCGGTTGTCTGCACCCATCCGCTGCCCGCATGTCTGATTGCGGAGATGAAACGGAAAGGTCTCCGCGTACCTTTATGCACGGTGCTGACCGATTTCGATATTCATGGCTACTGGACACATCCCGGGGTGGACCTGTATTGTGTTCCGAATCAGGAGATGGCAGCAGCCCTGCGAGATCGTGTGAAAGGCCAATCGGAGGTGCGGGTAACCGGAATTCCAATCGCCAGGTCGTTTGGAACGGAAATTCCGAACCTGAAACGGATTGGGAACTCCTCAACCAAGCGGATTCTGATCATGGGCGGCGGCCTGGGGATCGGCGTGCTGCCGATGGTCCAGCAGATTGTCCAATCAGACGGCAAGGATGAGATCACGGTGGTGTGCGGAAAGAATCAGGCACTGCGCCGAGAATTACAGGAAGAATACGGAGATCTATCGAATGTGACAATCCTCGGTTATATGCGACAGGTATCGCGGCTCATGTCAACGAGCGACTTGCTCGTCACCAAGCCTGGCGGTCTAACGGTTTCGGAGGCACTCGCCATGAAGCTGCCAATGGTGTTGTACACTCCCATTCCAGGCCATGAGTGGCGAAACGGGCAGCTGATGTCAAAATTGGGTGTGGCTGTGGCTGCGAGAACGGAAATCGTGGCAGCCCGTATGTTCGGTATTTACTGGAGAACGAATCGGCTCGAAAACGGATGATCGAGCGCATGGAGTCCGTCAGGCGTCCGTTTGCAGCCGATGAGGTTGCCCGTGCTGTGCTGGAACAAACAGAAGTGACAGCCGTAAAGGCGCAATAAGCGGGGGGGGATTTGTGTGAGGATAGCACTTTTTACAGAAACCTTTTTATCTCAGGTCAACGGGGTTGCGATGACACTTGGCCGTCTCGTTCAGTATTGGGAGCGACAAGGAATTGAATTCTTGGTATTCGCGCCGGATGATCGGGGACAGACCGCTGATTCTGAGAATATCCGCCGGGTGTTGAGCCTTCCGTTTCCTTTATACCCGGAATGCAGAATTCCCCTCTACCGTTATGCGACAATCGAAAAGCAGCTTCTCGAATTTCAGCCTGATCTGATTCATTTGGTCACTCCTTTTACGTTGGGATTGATCGGTCATCGTTTCGGCCGGCGCCACAAAGTTCCGATGGTGGCTTCCTATCACACCAATTTTGATCAATATATTGACTATTACTGTCCTGGACATCAGGGGGCCTTGGCACGGCTCGTGCCTTCGATGGTGCAAAAAATGTTCTGGTTCTACGTTAGCTGGTTCCACAATTATTGCGAACGAAACTACTGTCCATCCACCGCTACGAAAGAGATCCTGGAGGAAAAAGGGATCCGAAACGTGGAGATCTGGAGCAGAGGGATTGATACAGCCAGGTTTAGTCCAGTCTGCCGCAACCCTTTGATTCGCCAAAAATTCGGGATTGACGAGTCAAAACTTCTGCTGCTGTATGTGGGACGCGTTGCACCCGAGAAAGACATTGATATTTTGCTGGAAAGTTATAGAACTCTGCCACAAGATGTTGCAGACCGTGTACACTTGATAGTGGTGGGAGACGGGCCTCTCCTGTCGAAGATGAACCGCCAGGAGCATCCCAATATTACGTGGACCGGGTTTCTTCGTGGGCAGGAGCTGGCCGAGATGTACGCCTCCTGTGATTTGTTTGCCTTTCCTTCCAGCACGGAGACTTTCGGAAATGTGGTGTTGGAGGCGATGGCATCAGGACTCCCGGTTGTCGGAGTGGAATCCGGCGGGGTGGTGGACATAATCTCCCATATGAAAAACGGGCTGCTGTGTCATCCGCGTTCTGTCGAATCATTCCGTGAAGGCATGAACGTGCTGGTCCGCAACGATCATTTGCGGCTTCAGATGGCCCATTTTGCCAGAACGAACGGGTTAAAGAGAAGTTGGGATTCGATCTTTGACGGATTGACGGAAAGTTACCGTTCCGCGATTCAGAAAGAAACGGTGCTGAAACGATCTGTCCCGGGGATTAAATAGACGCCATCACTGGATCGAAAGGAGAGAGAAGATGAGGATTTGTATTGTGGGGGCCGGGTATGTTGGGCTGGTTTCAGCGGCTGTATTTGCCGATTGGGGTCATCACGTGGTCTGCATTGAGAATGACCTGCAAAAAGTGACACGTATCCAAGAGGGGGATCTGCCTGTATTCGAACCCGGGCTGCCGAACTTGGTCAAACGCAATGTGCAGGAGGGACGTTTGCTGTTCACGGCAGATTTTACTCACGGGATTCAAGAACAAGATTTGATCATGATAGCGGTCGGAACGCCTCCCGGTGACAACGGACATCCGAATCTGACGGCTCTCTGGAATGTGGTTAAGGCATTGAAAGAATATGCCCGAAGCAGCATGATGGTGGCTATTAAGAGTACTGTTCCGATTGGAACCTGCGACGCAGTGTCCCGCTACTTGAATGCGGATACTGAGTTTCGGTTCGATGTGGTGTCGACTCCGGAGTTCTTGCGGCAGGGAACGGCGATTGCAGATTTTTTGTCACCGGATCGAATGGTGATCGGATGCCGGACCGACTCGGCGAAACAAATCCTGAAGAAGTTGTTTGAACCGCTTGAATGCCCGGTGGTTTTTACCGATTGGCAGAGTGCGGAGATGATTAAATATGCCGCCAATGTGTTTCTGGCAACCAAAATTTCTTACATTAACACGATAGCCAATCTATGTGAGGAAGTAGGCGCAAACATTCACCAGGTAGCGCTCGGAATCGGACTCGATCACCGGATTGGTCCTGCATTCCTCAAGCCGGGTGTGGGATTTGGCGGTTCCTGCTTGCCGAAAGACACGCAAGCGATTGTGGCGCTTGGGGAAGCAAACGGTGTGGATGTATCTTTATTCCGGGAAGTCCTGCGATTGAATCACGAACAGCACATGCGGGTTGTGAAAAAGTTGGAAAAATGTCTGGGCGGATTGGAAGGAAAAAAGATTGCCGTGCTGGGACTTGCTTTTAAAGCCAATACGAACGATGTGCGAGAGGCGCCTTCTCTGGCGATTATCTCACGGATTGTTGAACTCGGAGGTCAAGTGATTGCTTACGATCCTGCAGCAGATATGGAAGCTTTGCGGCGGTTGTTGGACTTTATACCTGCAGCCGACCCGTACGAAGCAGTAACCGGTGCGGACGCAGCTGTCGTCTTGACCGAATGGGAAGAGTTTTATGGAATGGACCTCCAGCGAGTAGGCGATCTGATGAACAACAGGCTGATAATTGACGGAAGAAATCTGTTTGCTCCGCAAGTAATGAGCCAATACGGGTTTCACTACGTACCGGTAGGGATTCCGAAACAAGCACCGGTGTTTCCAATCACAAAGTAATCCCGGCTTCGTACAATCGAAATTTGACGTTTTTTGTCGTCAGGGGTGCAGGGGTATGGCAAATCGTCGTGCGTATGTGATGTTATTAACCGATAACCTGAATAATGAAAAGTTTGCTGATCTTCTTAACAAACACATCAAGAAACACCCCGTGGGGATGATGTATTTAGATATCAAACGGTTTGGCGAAATCGAACGCAGATATGGGCAAAAGCTGTGCGATCGGATCCTTCAGATTTTAAAACAGTTACTCCTGGAGGTTGAAAACGACGGAACCAAAGGGGTATTTGCCCATCGAATGTTCGGTGACGACGTGTTCCTGTTTGTTGAATTGGATGAAGGCGACCGAAAGCAGATTCTGATGAACTTCCGACAGTCGGCTCTTGATTTGAGAACCGATCTGGAAGAAAAATTAAACGACTATCTAGTGTTGGCTGACGAACAAATTGAATTGCATGTAGGGGCTGCTCTGTTAGACACCAGTATGAACGGAAGTACGGAAGTGGTTCTTTACAACTCGATCAAGGAGGCAATTCACGAGGCGAAAAGCGAAGCGGATGAAGAGTACGCACAGAAAAGAAAGGAGTTTCTGGATGTTCTCACCGGCAAAGAAATAACAGCACATTATCAACCCATTGTATGTCTTGCAAGTGGGGGGATCCACGGCTATGAAGCGTTGTCTCGGGGGCCGGAGGGAAGTTTCTTTGCCTCCCCTCTTCGTTTGCTTGACTTTGCCGAAAAAGAAGGAAGTCTCTATACATTGGAGAAAATTGCCCGCGAACGGGCGATCCAAGGCTTTTCGGTCAAGGATCCCGCCCATAAACTGTTTATCAATATGAACGCGAACGTGATTCATGATCCGCACTTCACTCCGGGCCAGACCCTCCAATTACTTGAACAAACGGGTCTTACACCGCAAAATGTGGTGTTTGAGATAACCGAACGGCAATCAATTGATGATTATGCTACCATTACAAGGACTTTAGATCATTATCGGAAACAAGGGTATCGAATTGCAATTGATGATGCGGGCGCCGGGTATTCTTCCCTGCAGGCCATTGCGGAGATTCGACCCGACTACATAAAAATTGACCGTTCCACCGTGGAAATCGAGCATGCAAGGGATTCCAATCCATTAACCGTTACCGGGCAACCGCCGGATTGAAGGGGAACTGATGAAGCGGATCTCCAAGCAGCAACCGTTCTCGATCATTTACGCCGATCTGGATTATTTCAAGTGGTTTAATGATCAATTCGGTTTTCAACAAGGGGATCCCCGGCTTCTATCATGGAGGGTCCGACAGAGGGACTGCAGGCAGAGAAGGTGGGGGATGGTTACCTGTAAAAGATCGCAGGGGCCAAGCAGTGAATGCAGAAGGTGTAGCGATTTCGATTGCGCTGCTGGAGTGCTTTGCTGAAGAACTTCCCGGCCAGTCACCAGAGATGTTGACAAAACGGGTGGTTGAATTGAAAAAATTGGCCAAAGCACAAGTCGGCAGCGTATATATAAAAGGGACATTGGGAGATTAACTCCAAACAAAATAGCCTTCGCAGCGGGAACCGGGTTTCGGTTTCTCATGTGAAGGCTTTTTCATTAGCAGTTTAGGGATACTACAGGTTCAGGCAGAGTAGTGATGCTCGTTGGAGGCAGAAACAGCAGCTCGAAAATATCCCGGTCTTTGCCGGGTCCATAATAATCGTATTCCCGATGACTGAAATAGAAACCAAACGATTCCAACGCCCTGATCGAGCGTGTATTTTCCTTGCTGACAGTTACCAGAACCCGGCTGAGATTCGGGAATTTTTCGAGGGCAGTCAAACGGGCTTTGATCAGTCGTTTTCCAAGCCCTTTTCCTTGATACTCCGGCTTTACCAGATTAAACAAAAGCCACCCGGCAGACTGGTACATATCAATTCCGGCACAACAGAATCCGACAATTTGTCGACCGTCCGTCGCTTTAAAAATCAAATCGGGAAACAGTTCGAAATACTTTTTGAGTTCGTGGAGGTTCATTCTGTCCGGCATAGTTAAATCCGCCAACTGAATCATTTCCGCAAAATCTTCACGTCCGGCAATTGTGATGATAGGTTCCATGGTGATCCAGCTCCCGCAAAATAAATATCACTGCATCTCCATTCTAGCAAAGCATTGTGGACGCTATGTGGTGAAAATTTTAAGAGTTTGTAAGGGGATCGATAACCGGGATATTAGAAAAAGGAGCCGAAAAGACTCCTTTTTTTAATGAATTTCAGGTCTGTTTTCGCTTATGCCTGAATCAATCGCCGCTCCCCTCACCAAATCTTCATCTTCCCTCATTGTTTCCATTGCAGAGTCTTTTACTTCTTCCAGCATCCCGCTCAGTTTTGCGGTGGACTCTGAGACACCCGCCGCCAATCCTGCTGTTGCCGATTTTGCAGAATCCATGGCACCAAGCAGCAGGGAGGTTCCTTTAACCAATGCTTGACGTGTCACCCTGCGAGCTTCCGGTGATAAGGCTAATACAACCCCTGCGACAGTTAAGGCGATTCCGACAGGAGAAGACAAATTGAAGATGCGTTTTAACATGAACTCCCTCCCTTTCCATTAATATGGATGGAAGTGGGTTCCTCTATGCATATTGCCAGCCAGTATCTTGCATCTGGTGTACAAGAAAAAGGAAAACGTACCGAAAAAAACATTCTTGGCGACTTCCAAACTGCCGGCTATAAAGTTGCTTTCCTTCATTGGCCGATATGACCAAGAAATCGATTGATATCTTATCGCATTCACAGCAATGTGGAAGAAACTTTGGATTTCGATGCTGCGGTGAAAGCAGCGATTGATTTTGCAATGAAAGACGGCAACACGACCGTTATTATCTCAGCTGACCATGAAACGGGCGGTCTGTCTCTCTCGCGACAATATCTATGACGTGAATCTGGAAGATTTCAAGATGTTGAGCAAATCTTCCGAACTGATCGGTAAAGAACTGAAGAACGCAAAAACTACTGAAGACGTTCGCAATATCCTGGCGAAATACTCCACCTATCAGTGGACCGAAGCCGAATTGCAACAAATTCTTCAAGGTGACGGCAGCTCCTACGGCCGTGAAGGCGGTCTGAATGCTGTAGTAGCGAAGCATGCGCTGGTCGGGTGGACGGGTCACGGTCATTCCGGAGTAGATGTCGGGATCTGGGGTTATGGGCCAGCGATCGATGCACTACGCGGCGTTCATGACAACACCGACTTGGCGAAAGTTGCCGCCGAAACGATCGGTGTGGATCTGGTTGAAGCGACAAAGAAACTGCAAGCGAAATATCTCTATCCTCTGTTCAAGATCGACCGAGCAGGCAAGGTGCTGTTCCCGGCAAGAGCGTTGTACGCCGAGTATGGTTTGAAGACTTCTTGGGATGCTGCAACCCAGACTGCCACCTTTGAGAAAGAAGGCTTGAAGATCGTTGCAACCATAAACCAAAATACGATTACCGTAAATGGCGAAAAGCTGACATTGCCAACCGCGCTCAGTGAGGACAACGGTACAATGTACCTGCCGCTTGAAGCGTTTGAAAAAGCGGTTGGCAAAAAGCTGACTTGGGATTCCTTGTCGGAACGTATCGTGATGGAATAAGAAAGTGAAAGTGGAAGTCAGGGCGGGAAGCATACTTCCTGCTCTTTCCCTTTTTCGGAGGAGGGGTTTTTGATGATCCAAGCCATACAGCTTACGAAAGCATACACGTTAAAGTCTGGGATTGTTCCGATTCTTTCTATACCTTCCTTACACATTAAAAAGGGGCAGAGAACGGCCATTATCGGTCCATCTCATTTGTTTCATTTGTGTCATCTTTTATAAAAAAAGAGGGGCACCGCTGTCTATGCAGGTGCCACAAATTTCATTTTCTTTTTATAACCCTGTAAATGAAGAAACGTATCAAAACCATTACGCCTTATTAATACAACTTGATATAAAGCAACCGATAAATCAAAACTCATTTACTAATCACCATCCGAACGCGGACTACCCTTTTTCTTCTTTCCCTTTTTTAGATATTTCCATCAAAAATTGAATAATCATGATAGGGATAAAAGTGATAAACAAGAAGGAAATATAGACCCGAGGAATTTTATAATAGTCATCGCCCCATCCCATTGACAAAAGATACACAACCGCTAATATTCCAGTACTCACGATCCACTTGACCAAAAATCGTCGTAACAAGGGCAGCCCCTCCTTTTTGGTTCTGTGATGATTATACTAAAAATAGACAGGGGTAGGCTCACCCCTGTCTATATATATTATTTAATTCCCATAATTAGCACTAGACCAATAGTCGTTACCGCCAACATACAACTTCAGCCAATTTGTTTCAGTATTGTATCCGCCTTCGTCTGTTTTCCATCTTAATTCAGCTTGTGCTGCTTCGCCCCATGCTTCTTGTTGTTTAATTATTCCGAACGATACAAATTCATAGTTCCCCCACGTTCCAATGTAGTAATCATATACTTTGGAAATGTAATCATCTCCACCATTAATGATTGTAAAATCAGCATAAAAGTATGCACTCATAAACACAGTACTTTGCTTCACTTGAACACCTTTATAGTTGCAGTATCCAGTACCACAAGAAACTGTCCCTTTACTTGTGTCCACAGACTCAATAACAGCAGAGCCATCCTTGAATGTAAACTTTTTGACGACCTTTTTATCCGAAACAATTTGCTCGAACATAGACCCGTCCTCGAATTTAATCTTTCGAGATTCGTTTTCATTCGGATTAATCGCCAAATATTTTTCAGCTTTCGCCTTGTTCTCTGGAATCTCCGAGTCAACTTTCTCGCCTTTTTTGACTTTGTTCAACAGAATCTTTTGGGTCTTTTCGTCGATTTCGAGATTGGTCATGTTTTGGATAATTTGTTTTTCCTGTTCAGCGGTCAATTCCTTTGTGTTTGCTTTTCCAGTTGCCCCCGCTGGTGCGGCCAGCGCCAAAACAAGCGCTAACGCCGAAAATAATAAACGATATACCTTTTTCATCAAAACTATCGCCCCGAATAGTAGTTTTTACTTTCAGGTATATTATAGTATAAATTCATATATTTTGAAATAATAAATATTCGACGAATTCCGAAAAAAATAGGAGTAGGAAGGGTGCATTTTTGATAATTATATGGACAATTCTTATAAGTACTGTGCTGTCTGTAACGACATTGCTCATCATCAATCAATTGGAAGCTGGATACCTATCTAAAGGTCTTGTTGTCGATACTGGCTGTTGTTTTTATATTCTCAACGGTAACTTTTACGTGCTTTTCCCTTGACAATCAATACGTGATGACAAATGAGACTAGTAAAACCATTTGGAAACCAAGTAGGGCACAAATGACTTTTCAACCCGGTATCCCAGTGTATCTCCACGCGAAGGCAATTGGTACGGGAAAACAGGGGATGCGGTAATCGGTGCGCATGCAGCGAAAACGCTTGGGCTAAAAGTTGGCGATGAGTTTCACGGTAGTCATGGTGCAGCAGCGGAAGAGGCCGGTGATGAGGAACATTCGAAGTTTAAGTACCATGTTGTCGGAATTCTTCCACCTCTTCAACACGGCTGATGACAAAGGGGTATTTACAACGCTTGACTACGCTTGGGCGGTCCATGGTCATCATGACGAGCACAAAGAAGGGGCGGGACATACCGAGCAAGCAGGCAAGGAAGATCATGACGAAGATGAAAAGATGATCACCGCCATGGTTGTAAAGCCAAATTCCCAACAAACGGCTGGTGCGTCATCGGGAAGTAGCGATCCAATACAGTGGTTTCGACAGCTGAATCGACACCGGCACAACAAACTGCCGCGGCTGCAAATGGGAATAAAATTTCGTTCTAAGCCAACAAGCCTTTGGGAACTTTCTCAACCCAAGGGCTTTTTCTATACAAAAAATTAACGATACCAAAACGAGATCTTCAAAATTGTTTGGTAACTTTATTGCAACGACAGATGTCCTTTCAGAAGGAGCGATGTGGGTGATCAAATGTCCGGTTTGCTCTGAGTTGTTGGAACAGTTAACAACGGTACATTGCCAAAAGGTACACGGGGTGACAAAACAACATGTGATTGAGCAGTACGGGAAACCTACCCCTCTTTTCATGGAGTTTGCAGCGAAGTTTGCCGAGTCGACACCGGTCATCCGACAGCGTGATTTTGCGAACTCACAATTGTTGACAGATCGGATTCGCTCAAGAAACCGCAAGTTTCACAGTGATCGTTAATCGATACGAAGGGTGTGGGATGATGAGCCAACCTGCAGAAAAGCTGAAACAAGTTTCTTCTCTTTCCGTAAAGATTGCGAAAAGCGCAGCTGAAATTGAAAAAGCGCTGCGCTTGCGGTACAAGGTATTCGTGGAAGAGGCCCGAAATATCAATCTTTTCAACGAAGCAGGCATTGAACGGGATGAATACGATGCCTATTGCGATCACCTGATTGTTGAGGATCTTGAATCCGGTCAGGTGGTAGGTACCTACCGACTTTTGCCGGGAGACAGGGCAAGCTTGAACCTTGGATTCTACTCGGAGACTGAATTTGATCTTTCCGGATTTCAGGAGTATAAACCATTTACTCTTGAGCTTGGCAGAAGCTGCATTGCTGAGGAATATCGTGGAAGCAGGGCTATTCAGATGCTATGGGAAGGCATTGCCGATTATATCACGGAACACGGACACAAATATCTGATCGGGTGTGCCAGTGTTGAAATGAAAAATCTGCTGGAACTGAACGAACTTTACAGCATGTTGAAAGCAAAAGGAGTGATTACCGACCGTTTCGGAATCCGTCCCCTGGAAACCCATCGGATTGAAGGCCTGCAATCAATTGAAATCGATGCCGATGACAAGACGGTGTTTCGCAAATTGCCCCCCTTGATGAAAGGCTATCAGTGGTGAGCTGTTTCACCGGTGTGATTGTCTGGGTCAGTTTTTATCTGTGGTTAGGGTTTGTGGTCGGTTAGAGCACCGAAGATTTGGGAGGAGAGAACATGGATACAGGAAGCCATCTGCTGCTTGGAGTCACGTTGGCAGGTTTGGCCCAGATTGATCCTGCAGTGGCACAGAATCCAAGCTTGGCACATGCGTTGATGGTCAGTACAGTAGTTGGTTCCCATGCGCCCGATTTTGATGGACGGGGTTCGCGCTTTTCTGGGATTCGCTCAAAGAATCCATGTTACCTGGTTTGAACTGCAGGACGGATATGAGGTCCGCTGGAGTGATGTGCGGTTCTGGTATCACCGAAAGCTGCCGTTTGGAGTCGATGTGCAGTTGGACCGCAATTTGAATGTGGTCAGTCATACATTGAGATGGCGCAAGAAAGCATGGGATCCGCCTTTTGTGTAAAATCCTGCCAGAGCTTCTTTTATTTCGTTCATACGGCTTCGGGTGTATTCGTAACCGCATTGGATGCACTTGTCAAGCTTTGAGAAATCCAGGATTCCGACAGATCCGACTTCGGGACGCAGGAGGATGTCTGCCTTGCGCGTCATTTGTTTTGCTTGCATCGCCAAATTAATACTGACCACTCGGGTGAGGATGGACGTTACGGAATCAAATGATGATGTTACAGGGTCCGCAAACACAAGATCCACTGCAATCACTCGATCGGCTCCAAGCAGACGGACTGCGTCAACCGGGCAATTATCCAATACTCCACCATCTACCAGCATTCTGCCTCCATAAAGGACAGGCGAAAAAACTACAGGAATTGAGAAACTTGCCTGGACAGCATCTGCCACCGGAATATCTGTAATTACATCCGCTTCTTTGCTTTCGTTCTCTAACGGGTGAGACGTGAATATCACTTTTCGCGCTTCCTTGATATCGGCCGATAACAGCGCCACCGGTATTTTCAGATCGGTCATGTGTGCGTCATTTGTTTTGTCGGCGATCAGATCGTGAAGTTTCTGCCCTTTAATGAACCCGCGGATTTTAATTGTGCGGTTCACCAGTCTCAACAAAAAAGACTGGTAGTCATAATCGAGGAAGCGTTTGCTAAGGGAAGGGACCATGTCGATCAGTTCTTTGGCAGAGTACCCGTATCCATACAACGCTGCAACGATCGCTCCGGAGCTTGTACCAGCAAGACAATCGATCTGAATTCCGGCTTCTTCCAACGCCAATAAAACACCAAGGTGTGCGCAACCGGCAGTTCCGCCTCCTCCTAATGCAAGCCCCAATTTTGTCATTGCCAGATCCCTCTCAGATGATTTTCCTTTTATTATTGGACAAGGCAGAAGGAGGCATTCAGTCCAAATACTCCAGCTTCCTGCAGCCGGTGAAGTTGGGTGGTCGAATGCAAATTATTACTTCACGTTAATATTTCCTCAACAATTAAATGATATGTTGTTGGCAAATCTTGTCGAATTTTGGGGGTATTGGCGTGAAAGAAACAGTGGTTGAGAAATTGAACGCTTGTTGGAATGCATTGCACAAGTCGGGCTCTTGGTTCGGACAAAAGATTGCTTCAATGATGCGGCAGAAGGATTTATTCCGACGCAAATCTTTGGGCACTCAATTGTCCTTTGCGGTTGCGGGATTTATGGTGATAGCGGTACTTGCGACAGGAGGACAGGTCTATTTTCAATCTGAAAAAGAGATCCGTTCTCTGGTTGTAGCCGATCTCCAAAGATCGGCCAGCATGATGAACGAGAAGGTCAATATTATGTTGGCAACAATTGATTCCACCTCATTGGCCAAAGAGATCGAGTACATAATGGCAAAGGAAGGAGCCCGTCTGACTCAAAAAGGTTGGGAACCCAAACAATGGATGATTACGGCTGACGGTGGGAAAGCTCCTATTAAACAGGCGCAAGAAGACCTTGACAAGGAAGTGGTTGATCAAATTCTGCAACACAAGACGGGTGTTCTTGAAATTGAGAGAAATGGGGAGACGCGAACGGTAACCTACCAGCAGATTCCCGAAAAAGGCTGGTTCTATGTATTGGAGGTTTTGGAAAAAGGGTATCTTGCACCTGTCAATAAAGTCCGTTCCATTGCATTAAGTATTGCTGTTGTAGTACTGGTCGGCAGTGTGCTTCTTATATTTTGGCTGGTTGGCCGAATGCTCAAGCCTCTTTCCACCATACAAACTGTAATGGATCAAGTCGCGGCAGGGAATCTGCGGGTTCGGATGGAAGAATCGAACGCAGTGAAGGAAGTGGCGGAAGTTGGAGCCGGTTTAAATTCAATGGTGCAAAAGATGGAAGGCATGATCCGGGTTCTGGATCGCGGGATCGAGTCGGGAAAGGAAGCGTCTGATTCCCTGCTTCATGTGGTGGAAAAGAACAGGGAACAGTTTAAGAACACAGTGATTGCAATGCAGGAAATCGGGAGCGGAGCCCAACAGCAGGCAAGTGCGGTCGATCTGTCGGCCTCCCGAATGGAGGAGATGAGCGGACAAGCGAACCAGCTTGTAGGTGTCATGCAGGAGACCAGCGGGATCACCGAACAAATGAAAACTGACATTGGACAGGGGCTGACTGTGGTCGGAAGAAATGCGGAACGGATGCATCAGGTTGCCGGACTGACGGAAGAACTGGATGCGACTGTCCGCAGACTGGTGGAGGGACTGCAGCAAATTCGGGGGATCCTTACGTCCATTCAAGGGATAGCGGATCAAACCAATCTCTTGGCGTTAAATGCCTCGATTGAAGCTGCCAGAGCCGGTGAGGCCGGAAGGGGGTTCGCCGTTGTTGCCCAGGAAGTACGGGTACTTGCCGATCAGAGCAAGAAGGCTGCTGAACAAATTCTGAGGTTTACGCAATCGATTGAAAATGAGGCTGCAAATGCCGTGAAAGCGACCGCAATCGGCAAACGGGAAGTCGACGAGGGATTGTCGGAGGCGATGCGGGCCAAAGAGGCAATGGTCAGTATATCGGAAGGAATCAATTCGACACAATCCATGGTTGCCCATATGGTGAATGTGATTGAAGGATGGGCAGCACAGGTGCAGGAACTTGAGAATTCACTCACCTCGGTGCGGGAGGTCTCCCGCGATACATTGACAACCGCGGAACAGGTTAAAACGATCAGCGAAAATCAAATGCAGGAAGTGAAATACTTACAACAAGCAACGGAACAGTTGGTAACCATCATGAATCAATTGGACGACGAGACAAGACAATTTTCGATCTGATTCGATGAACTTTACAATTTCTTAACAATTCAGCAACGATTCATTTACATCGGACAAGTACAATGAAGAAGAACTTAAGCCTAAAGGGGGATTTAACAAGTGTTAAATACTATGTCGAAAAAAGCATTGGGCTTAGCAATGATTGCAGCTCTCGGTTTGGGAGTATTGGCTGGTTGCGGATCTGCGGGTAAAGAAGGTCAGCAAGGCGGCGGTGCTGCTCCTGGCGGACAAGAACTTTCCGGAACAGTAACTGCATCTGGTTCTACTGCACTTCAACCACTCGTTCAGCAAGCAGCAAAAGAATTCATGGAAAAGAATCCGAGAGTTTCGATTCAAGTCTCGGGCGGCGGTTCCGGCACCGGTTTGAAGAATGTGGCAGACGGTACGTCTGACATCGGTAACTCTGATGTGAAAGCGGGCGATGAATTTAAAGATAAAGGATTAAAAGAGCATATCGTGGCCATTGCTCCGTTTGCGATTATCGTAAACAAGGACGTTAACGTTGAAAACCTGACAAAGCAGCAAGCTGCTGATATCTTCACCGGAAAAATCACCAACTGGAAAGAAGTTGGCGGCAAAGACCAGAAGATTGTCGTTGTTACACGTCCGGACAGCTCCGGATCCCTCAAGCTGGTGAAGCAGCTTGTACTTGACGGAAAATCCGTTACAAAAGATGCGGTTGTACAAGAATCCAGCGGTGCGATGGTGACGGCGGTAACCACCACAGCGGGTGCGATCGGTTATGTTGATACCGCATATGTGAAAGAAGGCATTAAAGCTGTTAAGTTTGACGGTGTTGCGTTCAGCAAAGAAGCCATTAAAGACGGTACCTATAAACTCTATGGTGAAGAGCGTATGTACACCAAGGGTGAGCCGCAAGGCGCAGTTAAAGCATTCCTTGACTATATCCTGAGTAATGAGTTCCAAAGCAAGCGTGTGGAAGAATTGAAGTTCCTTCCAGCGAACCTTCTGAAGAAGTAATGAGTGTACCCATGAAAGAATGTTTTAATTAAACAATTTAAGGGCGGTGAATTTCACCGTCCTACTGTCATTTGTAAAAGGGGGTCATTCCATTGGCTTCAATCGAGGCCGGAAGGGCAGAAAATTCAACTTCCGTCAGGTGGGCAAAGATACAAAAACGCACTGATCGGACGATGAGATGGATCTTTATTGGAAGTGCTGTTCTTGTTTCTGCTGTAATTTTTTCCATTATGTTATTTGTAGGGTTTCAAGGTGTTCAAACTTTTAGAGAAGTCTCTCCTTGGACGTTTTTCTTTTCGACAGACTGGACACCTTCTGACAATCGCTTTGGCGCTTTCCCGTTTATATTCAGTACGTTTGCACTGACAATTCTGGCAGTGATTTTATCGGTGCCGCTGGCAGTTTCCGGCGCCGTCTTTATGGCAAAAATCGCACCGAAATGGATGCGGGAGATCCTTCGCCCTGCAACCGATTTGTTTGTCGGAATCCCTTCTGTAGTATACGGGTTCATTGGTTTGACGGTTTTTGTTCCCTTTTTGGCTAAACTTACGGGAGAAACCGGATATGGGATGCTGCCTGCCGCCGTGATTTTGGCGATTATGATTATGCCGACGATTCTCTCCATTACGGAAGACTCGATTCGTTCGTTGCCCAGGAGTTTGGAAGAGGCGTCCCTGGCGCTCGGTGCTACCCGTTGGCAAACGATTTGGCGTGTATTGCTGCCTGCCGCTCGTCCCGGAATATTAACCGGCGTGATTTTGGGAATGGGACGAGCTATCGGGGAGACTATGGCGGTGTTTATGGTGATCGGGAATTCTCCGCAGATGCCGAAGTCTTTGTTAGATTCCACAACCGTACTTACAACGGCGATTGTGAAAGATATGCCAAATACGTTCTACGGAACCACGTGGAACAATGCGTTATATTTGATGGCTCTTCTGCTTTTGGTAATCTCGATGCTGTTGATTCTGGTGATTCGAATTGTTGCGAGAAGGAGTGAATTGAAATGAACAGCAAGACCACAGACCGGATCGCAACGATTTTCTTTTGGGCAACCGGGGTTTCCATAATTCTGATCCTTGCATGGTTTTTGTTTCGAATATTGGGGGACGGTCTTCCCCATTTGACCTGGAAGTTTATTACCGGCAGGCCGGAAGAAATAGTGGCCGGCGGCGGTGTAGGACCGCAGTTGTTCAATTCATTTTATATTTTGTTTTTGTCCTTGTTGTTTTCGCTGCCTATTGGAATGGGGGCGGGGATTTATCTGGCAGAGTTTGCCAAGAAAAATAAATTTACCGATTTGATCCGCTTATCGGTCGAATCGCTCTCTTCTGTTCCTTCCATAGTATTTGGTCTGTTTGGCCTGTTGTTGTTTGTCACATGGATGGGATTTAAATTCTCGATCCTGGCCGGGTCTTTAACTTTAGCGTTGCTTAATCTTCCGGTTCTTGTTCGGGTGACGGAAGAGTCACTGCGGGCTGTTCCTGAATCTTACCGGGAGGCATCGCTGGCGCTAGGCTCCACCAAATGGCAGGCGATCCGTAAAGTATTGATTCCTGCAGCTCTTCCAAGCTTGATTACGGGAATCACTCTTGTAGCAGGACGTGCGTTGGGTGAGTCAGCACTATTGATTTATACTTCCGGGTTATCCGTGTCACGGTTTTATCCGGATGTCAATCCGTTCGCGGTTGGGGAAACGTTATCGGTTCATCTGTGGTATGTACAGTCATCTGCGATCGTGCCTGACGCGAGAGAAATTGCACAGGGAAGTGCCGCACTGCTGGTGCTCGTTGTATTAGTGTTCAACTTGTTGATTGCAATTCCAAGCCGTCTGCTACAGAAACGACTTTCGGGGGGACAATGATGAAACCGGTTGAAGATAAAATTAAAGTTGAAAAATTGAACCTGTTCTATGGACAGAATCAGGCACTTTTCGAGACAGATCTCACTGTGAAAAGCAATTCGGTGACAGCCCTCATCGGACCGTCTGGTTGCGGAAAATCCACATTTTTACGGACATTGAATCGTATGAATGATTTAATAGAGGGAGTTAAAATTACCGGAAATGTATTCGTTGACGATAAAAACATTTACTCGGACGACACCGACATCGTGTCGCTCCGGAAACGCGTGGGTATGGTGTTCCAGAGACCGAACCCGTTTCCGATGAGTATTTATGACAATATTGCGTATGGACCGAGAATTCACGGAATTAAGAAAAAAGCGGTTCTTGACGAGATCGTGGAACGCAGTCTTGTACAGGCCGCACTTTGGGACGAAGTCAAGGATCGTTTAAATAAATCGGCACTTGGACTGTCGGGCGGCCAACAGCAGCGTCTCTGCATTGCCCGTTTGCTGGCGGTGGAACCTGATGTGCTGCTTATGGATGAGCCTACGTCCGCTTTGGATCCAATCTCCACGCTGAAGGTTGAAGAACTGACACAGACTCTGAAGGAAAACTATACGATTATCATTGTTACGCACAACATGCAGCAAGCAGCCCGCATCTCGGATGTGACAGCGTTCTTTTTGAACGGGTATCTGATCGAGACCGGTGAAACAGACAAGATCTTTACGACGCCTAATGATCAGCGAACGGAAGATTACATTACCGGGCGCTTTGGTTGAGGCTTTAATAACGATGTAAAAGGAGCGGAATTGTATGGATACACGTTCAAACTTTCATCAAGGGCTCAATGAATTGCAGGCAGAGCTGCTAAAGATGGGGACACTCGTAGAGGAAGCGATTTATCAAGCGGTCAAATCGCTTGCCAAGATGGATGTACAATTGGCTGAGGTAATAATTGAGCAGGACGATAAGATTGACGAGATGATGCTAGACATCGAAACCCGTTGTCTCCGCCTGATTGCGCTGCAGCAGCCAATGGCTGGAGATCTCCGGGTCATTGGGATGGCCATGAAAATTGTAACCGATCTGGAACGTATTGCAGACCATGCGGTCGACATCGCGAAGACAACTATCCGCTTATCCGGTGAAACCCTGGTCAAACCGCTGGTAGATATCCCGCGCATGGCGGACATGGCTAAGGATATGCTGCGTGAGTCTCTGACGGCTTATGTGGAAAGAAATGTTGCGAGGGCAGAAGCGCTTGCCGAAAAAGACGATGAGATTGACAAATTGTACAGTGACATTTTCCAAGAGATTATCGGATTAATGGGAACCGACTGGTCAACAAATCGCCAGGTTACCCACTTGTTGATGGTAGCCAGATATTTGGAGCGGGTTGCCGACCATGCAACGAATATAGGGGAATGGGTCATCTACATGGTAACGGGTAAACGGAAAGATCTGAATTTGTAAAACTATATGTACCCCCTTTGCGAAAAAATTTACAAAACCTTTACAAAAAACATCTTGAAAAATACATTATAATATCAACGTTCGACATATTTCATCATTTCCCGCGGGGGGTACTTTTGTGTTTAAAAAACAGAATCAATTTTTCGACATGCTGGTCCAGGTAACGGAAAACATTTCGGCTGCCGCCGGCGCTTTTCAGATCGGACTGAAGAGCTATCAAAACGGAGAGCAATTGTTTACCGTCATTAAATCTTACGAAGCTGCCGGAGACGAGTATACACACCAAATTATTCGCGCGTTGAACGCAACCTATATGACTCCGATTGATCGTGAAGATATTCTGGCGCTCGCCACCAAGCTTGATGACATTTTAGATGGAATGGAAGCGGCTTCGAACCGATTTGACATGTTCCATATTCAATCGGTGGACAACTATATGATTGATTTTGCAGCGAACATCGTAGATTGTGCGGCACAACTGGAGCAAGCGATGAAAGCATTGCAGAAAAGAAAGATGCTGGAGATCCGGCAATACACCGTAAGAATTAACGAGCTTGAAAACGTAGGGGACAAGCTCATGCGTGATTCTGTCAAGTCGCTTTTTGCCCGGACAGTAGACCCGGTCGAAATCATTAAACTGAAGGAAGTTTATGAGGTGCTCGAAGGGGTATCCGACAGTTGCGAAGACGTGGCCGACATTCTTGAGTCGATTGTCATGACGAACGCTTAGGAGGATTTGTCATGACAGAGATCGTCATCATTGTATTTCTCGCTCTTGCTTTTGATTTTATTAACGGTTTTCATGATACGGCGAATGCAATTGCCACTTCTGTCTCCACAAAAGCTTTGTCACCTCGATTTGCCGTTTTTTACGCGGCCGTCCTGAACTTTGTGGGGGCACTCTTTTTCACGGGGGTAGCCAAATCGATCGGCGGAAAAATCGCAGATCCCGGGAAAATTGAAAATGGGATTGAAGTTGTGATTGCCACTCTCTTGGCAGCTATTGTCTGGAACCTGATTACATGGTATTACGGGATTCCATCCTCTTCTTCCCATGCTTTGATCGGTTCTCTTACCGGGGCTGCAATAGCAGCTGCCGGATTGAATGGCGTGAATTGGGCGGGCTTTAAAACCATATTCCAAGCTCTAGTCTTGTCCCCCATTTTGGCGTTCGGAGTCGGTTTTATTGTTATGTTTATATTGAAGTTAATCGTGAAGAACCTGTCACCGCACAGGATCAATAAGTATTTTCGTTTCTTTCAAATCTTTTCTGCCGGGGCCCAGGCATTTTCGCACGGCGGAAACGATGCCCAGAAAGCAATGGGGATCATCGTATTCGCTTTGGTAGCGGGTGGTTTTCAAACGAATTTGGAAGTCCCGCTCTGGGTGAAAATTTCCGCGGCTGTGGCGATGGGGCTAGGTACGTCGGTCGGCGGCTGGAGGATTATTAAAACGGTCGGTTCCAAGATTATTAAGATGGAACCGGTAAACGGATTCGCTGCCGATGTTACCTCTTCTGTTGTAATTCAAACAGCTACGGCTCTTAATTTGCCTGTATCGACCACTCATGTGGTATCATCATCTGTAATGGGGACAGGAGCCGCAAAACAGTTTCGTGCCGTAAAATGGGGAGTTGCGGGGCGCATTGTCCTGACCTGGATCATCACGATTCCAATTTGTGCATTATTGGCAGGAGTTTGTTATATTCTGGTCGACTCCCTGAGTTAAACATCCAAAACTCGTAAAGGGGTGTAACATGGCGAATCGCGTACTGGTAGTCGATGATGAGGAATCTATTGTCAAATTGGTAGAATACAATCTCATTCAGGCCGGCTACGAAGTCTTAACGGCGGATAACGGAGTGAAGGGTCTTGAGATCGTACAGGCGGAACGGCCGGATCTGATTATTCTTGACCTGATGCTGCCGGGACTTGGCGGAATGGACGTCTGCCAGCAGCTTCGCAGAGAAGGATTTTCTACTCCTATTATCATGTTGACAGCGAGAGATGATGAAGTTGACCGCATTCTTGGACTTGAAATCGGGGCGGACGATTATGTAACCAAACCATTTTCACCAAGGGAATTGGTGGCCCGAGTGAAAGCTGTTCTGCGTCGATTCGGTGATGAAGCGGGTATGGCAGAAGGAGTCTATGCTTGCGGTGAAATTACGATTGACGTAAACAAGTACGAGGTAACTATCCGGGGGGACCGAATTGACTTGACTCCCCGTGAATTTGAGCTTCTGCATTACCTTGCCAAAAACATGGGACGCGTTTTAAGCCGCGATCATTTGCTGGACAAGGTTTGGGGTTATGAATTCGCCGGTGATACGAGGATTGTCGACGTTCACATCTCGCATTTGCGAGACAAATTGGAGAAAGAACCGAAAAACCCGGAGTACATTAAGACGGTTCGGGGTGTCGGTTATAAGCTGGTCCAAGGAGAGGCGTAATGTGAAAGGGATCCGCGGTCGAATCACATTCACATACATGATTTTGATTGTCTTGACACTGATCATCTCTGGAGTCTACACACTTCAGTTTATTGAGCGTGTCTATATGGATAACCTCCGCAAAACGTTAGTTGACGAAGCGAGGATTCTTGCAAATTGGGTGTCGCCGTATATGGTGGCACCCGATTCTTCTATGCCATATATTTCAGAGCTGTCATCCACCGTCCATTCCTCTACAGGGAAAAGAATTACCGTTTTTTCAAAAAACGGGGAGCCGCTATATGACACCTCTCTTCGTCCTTTTGAAGACGCTCGTTCCAAACCTGAGATTGAGCAAGCGCTACACGGTCAGGTCGGAAGTGATATTCGATTGGACCCTTCAAAAGGCACAAATGTGCTTCTGGTTGCGGTTCCCGTTACAGGCGGACCCGATGTGCTGGGAGTGATTCGGGTTGGGCTGCCTTTGTCGGGGGCCTATCAGGAGCTTCGCCATGCATGGGGATCGGTCGGCATATCGCTATTGGCGGTTGCTGTCATATCGTCATTGGTTGGAGCGTATTTTGCCTTAGGAATTGCAAGGCCGATTGAAGAAATTACCCGCGTTACACGCAGGATTGCGAGCGGCGCTTTTCATGAACGGGTTCGGTATCGTGCACAGGATGAGCTTGGAGTGCTGGGGGAATCGGTGAATCTGATGGCCACGAGATTGTCGGACCAGATTGAAGACCTGACCCAGGAAAAAAGCAAATTGGAGGGTATCATCGCCAGTATGGATTCGGGAGTCATGGTGGTGGACCGGTCCGGACGGGTTCTCGTTGTCAACCGGGCAACGGAAAGTCTGCTTCGCCATGCGGGCAGAAAACTCCTGGGCCAGTGGCATTGGGAAGTCGGAAGATCATACGGTCTCTCTTCCATGATTGATGAAGTTCTGCTGACAGGAGAGCCCCGACGGAAGGAAATTGTGCTGACATCCCCTGTCGAGACCAATTTGGAACTGTTTGCGACTCCGATCAAAGGCAAAAACGAATCCATTGTGGGAGCGGTTGTCGTGCTGCATGATGTGTCCAAATGGCGTCGGGTGGAACAGATGCGAACCGAGTTTGTTGCCAACGTTTCGCATGAATTGCGAACACCCATAACAGCCGTTAGGGGCTTTGCGGAAACCCTGCTGGACGGGGCGCTGGAAGATCCCGAGATGCGAAAACAGTTTATCAAGATTATCTATGAGGAGTCCGACCGTCTAAGTCGACTGGTGAATGACCTGCTTGAACTTTCGAAGATCGAATCGGGGCACGCCGTATTGCAATTCGAAGTGTGCGAGATGAACAACCTGGTGAAAACAACAGTGGACAAGCTTGTTCATCAAGCAGGACAGAACGGATTGACATTGGAGGCCCATGTCCCTGAAGAACCGATTTTCGCTGAAGTTGCAAAAGATCGGATCTCGCAAGTTCTCATTAATCTGATTGCAAATGCGATTGTCTACACTTCGGAAGGTGGACGGATCGATGTTTATCTGGAAGAAGCGGAGGATCGGGTGACAGTTCGTGTGCAGGATACGGGAATTGGAATTCCCAAGGAAGATTTGCCGCGACTGTTTGAGCGATTCTACCGGGTCGACAAAGCCCGGGCTCGCAGATCGGGTGGAACGGGTCTGGGACTGGCAATCGTAAAGCATATTGTGGAAGCCCATGAGGGAACTGTGGATGTACAGAGCACTGTGGGCAAAGGGAGCACATTTTCGTTTAGCCTGCCGAAGAGACAATTATAGAAGAGACAGCATCTGGTTAAAATTTCTTGGACAGTAAGAAAATTCGGGAAGAATGGTCACGATTTTGATATAATGTGGAACAGATGGTATTTTCTTAAGGGGGTCCATTGATGACCAGAATTGCCATTGTCACAGACAGTACGGCCTATTTATCAAATGACTACATAGAAACCAATCAGATAACAGTTGTTCCTTTATCGGTAAACTTTGGGTCGGATACGCGTCGGGAAGGTGTTGAGATTCACACTCGGGAGTTTTGGGACATGCTGCCTGGGGTCAAAGAATTACCGACCACTTCGCAACCGGCGGTGGGGGAATTTGTACAGGCATTTGAAAAACTGCTGCAAACACATGATTCCATTATCGGCATATTTATTTCCTCAGGGCTATCCGGAACCTTTAATGCGGCAAAAACAGCCTCGGGCATGGTAGAGGGAGATATTACTGTCATCGATTCCAAACTGACCAGCTATCCCCTGGAAGCGATGGTCGGGGAAGCGGTAACAATGCGTGACGAGGG
Organism: Effusibacillus consociatus; assembly: GCF_042652925.1. Lineage (NCBI taxonomy): Bacteria > Bacillati > Bacillota > Bacilli > Caryophanales > Alicyclobacillaceae > Effusibacillus > Effusibacillus consociatus. Next base: position 22,922 of record NZ_JBHSHC010000098.1, on the reverse strand, counting down.
AAAGAGCAAAGAAGAAATTATTGACCGGATTCAGTATATTGTTGACAACCAAACGGCGTATTTTATTGTGGATTCGCTTGAACACCTCCACAAAGGAGGGCGTATCTCGGGGGTATCCGCTTTGGTCGGTTCTTTGCTGCAGGTAAAGCCTGTTTTGTACGTTACCAAGGAGGGGAAACTGGACGTCTTCGACAAGGTTCGTACCCGCCGGAAGGCGTTGGACCGCATCCTGGACCTGTTCCGTGAAGATAAGGCGGCCAATGCGGGGAAACCCGTTCATTTGGCTGTCATCTATTCAAACAATCTTGACGACGCAAAAGAGTTTCAGGAGAGGATTGGGAATGAGTTTCCGGACGTCAACCCTGAATTAAGCGAATTGGGCCCGGTGATCGGGACACATGTTGGCCCTGGCATCCTCGCGATCGCTTATTATTTCGGATGAGTCTGCGATACTACCTGGAAGCGCTCCTCGGGTTGCTCTATCCGCAGGAGCGTTCCTGTATGTCCTGTCGGGGTTTGTTGCCCGAAACGAATTCGACGGATAAGGGGCTGCCGGCCAGTCTGCTTGGAATTCTACGCAATGAGGGTGCATGGCTCGAGGACAAAGGCATTTGCTTTCGCTGCCGCTCCAGTCTTTCACCGATAGAACCCCCTTACTGCCTTCTTTGCGGACGACATGTGCCACAGCCGGGGCACTGTCCGGAATGTGAACGGGAAACTTCGTTTGTGCTTTCCCGCTCCTATGGAAAATACGAAGGAGTCCTCCGTGACTTGCTGCATCGGTTTAAATTTTCCCGGGAAGATGAACTTATCACGATACTGGCTTCCTGTTTACATGAGGCGTGGGATTTGCACCTGGCCCATTTTCCAATCGATTGGCTGGTTCCTGTGCCCATTCATGCAGAGCGGTTAAAAGAACGCGGGTACAACCAGGCTGAACGGTTGGCTCTCCACCTTTCCTCCTACACGAAAATCCCCTGTCTGCCCGCCCTGCGACGCCACCTTCATCTTAAAGGCCAGGCCACACGCGATCGCAAAGAACGAATTCAAGCTTTACAGGGAACGTTCGTTTGTGACTTGCAGTATGTAAGTGAGATTCAAGGAAAACGAATTTTGCTCGTGGATGACATCTATACAACCGGTTCGACCGCGGAAGCTTGTGCAAAAGGTCTGATGGATGCAGGCGTGGAGCAAGTATACGTGATAACTGTCGCCAGATAATTTGTAATATACTGTCGAAAAATCTCCTAGTCGAGGGACAAGATTTCCAGTATAATCAAATTGAATGATAGGAGGGTGCCCGGGTATGACCCTGTCCAATTGTAAAGAATGCGGACGTTTGTTCAATCGCTATGCCAAGGATATCTGTCCCAATTGCATCAAGCAGGAAGAGGATGACTTTTACAAAGTAAGCGGGTACCTGCGTGACAATCAGGGATCCACGCCACAAGAAGTCCATGAAGCGACGGAAGTGAGCCTGGAAAAGATTTATCGGTTTATTCGCGAGGGTCGTTTGATCGCGAAGAATTTTCCCGGCATGACCTATCCTTGTGAACGATGCGGAATTCCGATTCAAATGGGCCGTTTTTGCCGGACTTGTACGGACGATCTCAAGGCGGAATTGAACCGGGTGGTACAGCACGAATCGGCTGCCGGTCAAGAGCCTTCCAACGCAAACCGGGGGAATGATTTTCATTTGAAGAACCGGTATGATCGGAAATAGAATGGTTTTGTATAGTATTCATAAGTAAATTGGCGAAAAATAACTCTAATTTGTAATTTCGTCAGAAAATCGAATTTATAAAATGTGCCTTTTATACCGATACAACGGGTAGACACTCTGAGTATCGGTTTTTGATTTTGTGAGGTGAATACCATGAAAATCGACAATAATGGACGAATCAATTCGATTCAGTCCTATCAGAAAAATAACTCCACCCCGAAAACGGGGTCTGTAAATACGAATCGGTCGGGTCGTGATGAAGTAAGCATTTCTTCGGAAGCGCTGGAGATGGCTCAGGGCGGGTTAATGCAAACGGACGCCCGCCAGCGTGCGGAACATAGGGAGAAACTCGAACAGATCAAACAATCGGTAAAGAACGGGACATATGAAATTGATCCGGGCAAAGTGGCTGAAAAAATTGCCCGTTATCTTCTGGGGGAGTAAGGAGGATCAGCGATGCCATTGATCCAATCACTTGTCGAAACAGTTGAGGAATTGTTGCGTGAACATGAACATTTGCTGCAGCTCGCGGAAGAAAAAAAACGGGCGTTGATCAATGGCGACATGGAGAAACTCCAGGAGATCGTGAACAAAGAAATCCATTTCATTCGCAAGGTCGAGAAGCTGGAAGAACTGCGGATTCAGCAAGGGAAACGAATTGCGGATGAACACGGAATGAAGTTGGAAGAGTTGACGGCCTCAAAATTGGCAGAGTTGGAAAGTGACCCGGAACGGACCGCGAAAATCAATTTGCTTACCGGGCGGTTTCTCCAAGTGATCGGCGAAGTCAAAGCGGCAAATGAACTGAACGGAAAGCTGCTTCAGCAATCTCTTGAGTTGGTGCAACGTTCCATAAGCTTGATGACAGACGTGCCGGATTCCGGAACCTATACAGGCAGAGGGGATTCCGGGCAGGCTACCTCCGGGCAGCGGAGATTTTTTGATACCAAGGCATGATTTAACCGTTCTGCTGACGAATATTTGAACAGACATGAATAGGCTCTTACCTTAATTTACGGAGGTGCGCGATGCGTTCGACTTTTCACGGGTTAGAAGTCGCAAAGCGTGGACTATACGCACAACAAACAGCATTGAATACAACTTCGCACAATGTGGCGAATGCCAATACTCCCGGGTATTCCCGGCAGGTGGTGGATATGGTTCATTTTCCGCCTCTTCAATATCCCGCAATGTCCCGGGGGACGGAACCGGGACAGCTTGGGCAGGGCGTGGATGTGGATCAGATTAAGCGCATCCGGGATCAATTCCTGGACGCTCAATTTCGCAATGAGAACCGTTCGCTTGGAGAATGGGAAATAAAGCGGCAGACGTTGGATAAGATTGAAGCTGCCATTAACGAACCTTCTGAAAATGGACTTGCTAACGTAATTAATAGGTTTTTTAATTCTTGGCATGACCTGAGTGCATCTCCGGAAAGTATTACGGCAAGAAAAGTGGTAAAGCAAACGGCTATTGAAATGGTTGAAGCCGTCCAACACATATCAAAACAGTTAAGCGACTTGGATAGTGATTTGAAAGACAGCATCGGGATTAAGGTGAACGAAGTCAATTCCACTTTGAATCAAGTAAAAGATCTCAATCATCAAATCAAAGTAATTGAGAGCTTAGGGGACAACGCAAACGACCTTCGGGATCGTCGTGATCAACTTGTTGACGCTCTTTCGAAGATAGTTGATGTAAAGGTCACTGAAGCTTCTGGGCAGTACACATTAACAGTTGGAGGACAAACAGTAATTCAGGGGGATGCAGCCCCTGTTTTGTTAACGTTTGATTCCGGTACGGGAGCAGTAACCCCTGGCATTACAGGTGGCGAAATTAAAGGATTAATTGAGAGTCGGACCACTTATGTTAAAACTTATCAAGGACAACTTGATGCACTGGTGAACGGTCTGGTTCAAGGGGAAGTTCAATCGAAACTGCCGAACGATTATGTTTTCGATGCATCCACTGCCACAATGCCGTTTGATGCCGTTTTGCCGGATGGTACTACGCTTGCAAAAGGGGCTCCTGTGCCAGCCAACAAAACTTTGCCGAAAGGCACTCTCATCACTTTGGATGGATTGAACGGGATTCACGAATTTGGCTATACAGCACATAATCCGGCTAAAAATGCCCCACCGTTTTTTGTGACAACAGACGGTTCTTCTACATTCACTGCTGCTAACATCAAATTAAACGATCTGATTGTGAATGATGAACAATATATATCCACTTCCAATGTTTTGGATGCGAATGGAAAAGCATTAAAGGGCAATGGCGATATTGCTCTCATGATCGGGGAACTGGTGAACCGTGATGTGGATTTTTCCGGAAGTGGATTCACAGCGGTTGTATCCAATGGAACGATCGAGGACTACTTTCAGTCGATGATCGGGGAATTTGGAGTGCAATCACGACAAGCGAAACGAATGGAAACCAATCAGGGGGCCATGGTGGATCAGATTGACAATCAACGTAAATCGGTTACTGATGTATCCATCGATGAGGAAATGGCGAATATGATTAAGTTTCAACAGGCGTATAACGCCTCCGCTCGAATAGTTACGATGATCGATTCGATTCTGGACCGGGTTATTAATGGAATGGGATTGACCAGATAGAACCTTGACCTTGCGGGAAGGAAGTGAAACAGGTGCGTGTAACCCAATCGATGTTAAGCAATCAGATGCTTCGAAATTTGCGATCAAATAACGAACGCATGCAAAATTATCAAGAGATGATGTCCACCGGCAAGCGGATTAATTCACCTTCGGATGATCCTGTGGGGGTCAGCTTTGCTATGCGGTATGAAGCAAAGCTGGAACGCAATGAACAATACAAACGAAATCTCGATGTTGCACGAAGTCTATTGGATGCCAGTGACAGTGCGATTTCAAAAGTAAATACGATTTTTCAACGGGCTCGTGAATTAGCCGTACAAGGTGCCAACGATCCAGTTCCGCCAGAGGCAAAAGCCAATATCGCGGCCGAGATTGAGCAGTTGTATTCAGAATTGGTTAACGTTGCGAATACACGCTTTAACGGGAAAAGCATTTTTAATGGACAAATGACAGATCAAGATCCATACACCGAGGCAAATGCCCAAAACGAAAGCGCTGATACGCATGATATTGTAATAGCCGCAGCGGATGGGGCTAATATTGTGGTGAATATTTCAGGGCAGTCGGTATTCGGAAAACCTGTGGGTCAGGAATCTGATAATGCTTTCGCGGTTTTACAAGATTTAAAAAACAGCCTTTTAGCGAATGATTCCCAAACAACGAGTGCAACCATCGGCCGTATAGACAGTAGATTAGACAAAATCCATCGAGCCTGGGCGGATGTAGGTGCTCGATCCAATCGTGTTGATTTGGTCCGAAATCGTGTGGAAGAAGCGTCCATTTCTTTAACCAAGCTCTCATCGGATACAATTGATGCAGATATGGCGGAAGTAATCACCAATTTTAAAATGCAAGAAAATGTATACCGTGCATCTCTAGGCACCGGGGCCCGGGTAATTCAACCAAGCCTTGTAGATTTTTTGAGGTAATGAAGAATGGTCCGGCTTCAGATCCATCAAACCTTTGGGCGTATCGGACTTGAGATCAAACATCCTGAAGTCAGAATGAAGTCAGAACGTCCCCCTTTAGAAATGGAGATACAGCCTCCTATCCTGGAAATTACCCGCAACGGATACGGTGAGTTAAAAATAGATCAATCCGCCTGTTTTTCCGACATGGGTTTAAAACCATCTTCGGAACTGAGCAGGGAGGCTGTAGAACTGGCGCAGAAAGACTGGATGGAAGCCACAACCCGGATTGTTCAAGAAGGAGAATTGCTGGGGCATATTGAGAATCCGGTAACGGTGGGGGGGTTAGTGCTGGATTCTTGGGGTGAGGAACTGGATGTTAACGTAAAGGCCGTCCCATCCCATCGGCCGAATATTGAGTTCATTTATCATCCCGCAGAATCGGAGTTTCATATGGGGGAAATAAAAGTGTTATACAGACCGTGGACAATTGACCGCGATGTTCGGTTGGGTAACGTTAAAACCTACATGGTTCAATATCCTTCTATTGAAATAAAAACAATTGGAAAAGTTTTTGATGCCCGGGTGTAACCCGGTTTTTTTCGTAAGGAGGAGACGATAATGGAATTTCGTGTTGTATTGCCGAATGGATTGCCGGGTTTGGAAAGTATGGTGGAGTGTACACTAAGTAAGGTGGATGAAGAAGGTCCTTTTTATATTCTTCGAGAGAACAAACGGGATATTTCAATCGTATTAACGGATCCCCGTGGTTTAATTGAAGATTATCATATCGAATTGCCAAAGAAAGAGCTGGAGGATATTGAGCTTGACGTCGAGGACGATGCGATCGTGCTTCTTGTGACAATTATCGGAGATACTCCCAATGATTTTAAGGTAAATTTAATGGCTCCGGTGATCATAAACCATCAAAAGGGACTTGGCAAACAGATTGTGTTGGCGGATGTGGATTATCCAACCAGATATCCGTTGTTCCAGACAACTTAATAATAATGGGGGGATAGTATGCTAGTATTGGCGCGGAAAGTCGGGGAAAGAATTATGATCGGCGACAGTATAGAAATTTCAGTTCTGGATATCCGCGGGGACCAGGTACGTATAGGCATTAAGGCCCCGCAAGATATTTCTATACTTCGAAGGGAGATTTACGATGAAATATGTTTAACAAATCAAAAAGCAATAGTATCGAATGACTCATCTGAGCTCTTGAAAGAATTCATGCAGAAGTCGACCTTAAAAGTCAAAAGAACAGAGATGAATTCTGAGGATGAAAAACAAAGTGAAAAATGATGAATCAGGTCGAAATATACAGATAAAGTTTAAAATGTCGTGAAATTGACCATAAATAGTTGTTTATTTGTGTTTTTGGGGCTAAATAATATTTGGGTAATGCCGATAAGAAATAATAGAAAGAGATTTCTCGGATAGGGGCCGGCCCGCTGGGAATTCACTTTATTCAATGAAAGATGGCAAGGATGCCGTCAGAACACATTCAAGGAGGAACTATTTCAATGCGTATTCAAAACAACATTTCTGCGCTTTTTGCTCAGAACAAACTGCAAGCAAACAATGTGAATTTGCAAAAATCCTTGGAAAAACTGTCTTCCGGTTATCGCATCAACCGCGCGGGTGACGATGCTGCTGGTCTGGCGATTTCTGAGAAAATGCGTGGCCAAATCTCTGGTCTGAACATGGCAGTGAAAAACTCCCAAGATGGTATTTCTCTCATCCAAACAGCTGAAGGTGCGTTAAACGAGTCGCACTCCATTCTGCAGCGTATGCGTGAATTGGCTGTTCAAGCTGTCAATGATACTAACACTACCTCTGATCGTCAGAAGATCAAGGATGAATTGGATCAATTGAAATCTGAACTCGACCGTATTTCCACTACCACCGAATTTAACGGACAAAAGTTACTCGATGGAACCTTCAGCAATAAAAAGTTTCAAATCGGTGCAAATTCCGGTCAAACTATCGGTCTGGCTGTAAACAAGATGGGTGCTTCCCAATTAAGTATTACGGCTGCCCGTCTTTCTATTGCCGGTGGTTCTGCCGGCAATCAGAAGTCAATCGCTTCTAAGTTGATTACTTACGTTGATGCAGGTATCGAGACTGTTAATAAAGAACGCTCGAAGTTGGGTGCCGTCCAAAACCGTCTGGAACATACCATTAACAACTTGTCTGCTGCTGCTGAGAACCTTACTGCTGCAGAATCTCGTATTCGTGATACCGATATGGCTGCTGAAATGGTGAAGTTTACTAAAAACCAAATTCTCACCCAAGCAGGAACTTCAATGTTGGCCCAGGCCAACCAAGCTCCGCAGAGCGTTCTTTCCCTGCTCCGTTAATAGTGCAGTAAAAACAGTGGCTGGCTGGCAATTTGCCGGCCGGCTTTTTCTATAGTTTCACCACGTGAAGGGGGTGGGGATATGCGGATTAATCCACAAATCACTGTCGATCAGGTTTTGCAGGATTATTTTTACAAAGATCGATTCGAGCTAACCTCTAGTTTTTCTGAAGCAAAAGTAACTGTTGACCAACAGCCCACAAGAACAGACAGGACATTGAAAGAGCAAGCGGAACGGATAAATCGAGTGCTGGAACAGGTTAACAGCAAACTGATGTTTCGAATACAACAAGATGGGGGTCGACCGATTGTACAACTTGTTGAAAAGGAAGGGCAAAAAGTAATCTACCAATTACCTCCAGAAGGTGTAGTTGAAATGATAAAAAAAATTGAGGAGACGACCGGAGTTATAATCGATCGGCAACTGTAAAGGAGTTGAAGTTATGAGTATATCTGGAATGGGTGGTCTTGGCGGTCTGGTATCAGGTATGGACACAAAGTCACTAATAGAGAAGTTAATGATGCTCGAGGCTCAGCCTCTCGTCAAAATGAAGCAGCAGCAGAAACTGGTTGAGTTGCGTAAAGGATTATACAACGAGGTTAATTCTTCATTACTGTCACTGAAAACAAAAGCGGAAGCCCTTTCCAAAGCGACTTCTGTGCTAGCTAAGAAAATGACATCATCTGATGACAAAACAGTCACAGCCACTACCGCTGATGCTACTAAAGTCGTGTCAGGAACTTACAACATTGAAATTACGAAGTTGGCCACCGCTCTGACTGGCAAGTCAACAGCGAGTTTATCTTCTGCGACCACGGGGCTTAATTACTCTGGCACATTTAATATTGTTTATAAAGATGGGGTTGGGAATACCCAGACATCTAAGGATATTACAATTGACCCTTCCGATTCATTAACCACGATTGCAACCAAAATCAACTCTGCGCTGGATAACACAACCACTGCGAATCCGATGAAAGTCAAAGCGACTGTTGTAGATAAAACGCTTATTCTTGCTTCAACAGAGACCGGTGCTGGACGTTCGATCCAGATCACGGGTTCTGCGTCCCAATCAATTTTTGGTTCTACTGCTTCGGGTGGACTTGGGCTGATCGACGCAGGTGGGAACTTGATTGCGACAGATGTTGGACAAGATGCGGATTTTAAAGTAAATGGTGTTCAAGTAATTCGTAAATTCAACTCCAACTTGACAGACGTAATCATGGGAGTGAATTTGAACCTATTGAAAGATGCCGGTAGCAGCGGTATACCCGCTAAAGCAACATTGACAGTCGAAGCTGATTTGGATTCCAGTGTTAAATTAGTACGTGACTTTGTGGATCAATATAATGCAACAATGGATCTAATCCAGACTCGACTCAAAGAGCATAAGGTTCCGGATGCTAAGTCTGACGCGTTGATGAGCAAAGGTCTCTTGCGAGGGGATAGCGCTCTAATTTCCATCCAATCATCGTTGCGTTCTATTATGGGTGCTACATTTTCAGGAAGTCAGGTCTATTCTACTTTACATTCGATCGGAATTGAGGTAGATACAAGTACTGACAAAGGGAAAAGCGGACGCCTTATGGTTAACGACAAAAAGTTGCGAGACGCGTTGACTAACAACCCGAATGAAGTGATGAAAGTTTTATACGTAGATATAAACAGTAATGGTAGATTGGATGAAAATGATAGTACAAATGCTGCCGGAATGGTGGGAATGCTAAACAGTAAATTATTTATGCTGACGGATTCAACAACAGCATTATTTGGTTCAACATCGGCACCTAAGGGATTGCTTCCGAGCAGAATCAAACTGATGGACAAAGAAATCGATTCATTTAACGATCGAATGGAAGTATTTAATCGACGATTAGAAATGAAAAGAAACCAACTTGAAGCACAATTTACAAACTTGGAAACCATGATGCAGCAGACCAATGCCGCAGGGGGATTTTTGATGCAACGAATGGGGTAATGGAGAACAATATTCAAGGGCTACAAGCCCTGTCTCTTTCTTTGAATAAATGTCGACTTATGTATACAAAGGTGGTATATTGTGCGATCCGCAATACAGGAAAGTCTATTGTCCATTTTGGAATCACGCAATTCTTCCTACGCTAATCCTGTCACTTCTCAACTATTGAGTTACTTGTTAAATATAACCCCCTCTTATGTAAGAGAACAGATGGGAGATTTATTACGTCAGGGAGTTGTAGGAGTTCGTAGAGGACCTAAGGGAGGATATTTTAAAATGAATTCGCAAAAAAATCTAATGCTACAAGTGGATGGAGTTATTACTGATCACGAATTTGGTTCCTTTGGGACTGTCTATAATGCGCTTGTAGAGAGTCTGCGAGTTCAGGAACGGATAATTGTGAGTATTATTATAAACGGTGTAGAGGTGCTAGCAGATAAGGTTGAATCCTTTCCTTGTAATGAGGTTCATCACGCAATTATATCAACTCAGCAAAAAAATCAGTTTATCCAAGGCTTACTCGAATCAGTAACAGACTACATTCCAAATTTATGTAAAGGAATTATTAAGATTGCAAATTTACTCCAAGCGGATCGGCAAGAAGAATCTTACGAATTATTCGTACAAGCAATTGAGGGGCTGGAGTGGACGAACTCTTGTATCAGTGGCCTATTGGAATTGTGCAACGAGCAACGAAATGATGATCTTTATAATCTTAACATCAAATTTCACAACCATCTTCTGGAGCTTGAACAGGCAATGGAATTACAAAGTACTACTGATATAGCTGACATTCTCGAGTATGTATTGGCACCAACGCTGGTTGATATTGGAATAACCCTTTCGGACTATAGTATTAAGCCTGTTTAGGAGGGGGGGGGGTTAACATGAATCGAACTTTAGCACGTAATGAAGATGCATTGCGTGAACATCGTTACAAACTGTATATGAGCTATTTAAAGTGGGGTGACGAATCTGAAGAAGGCGTGGTTGTCCAAACAGAACCATCAAAGTCAGGAATTCCTACTTTGCATTTACAAACCTTCGAGGGTGAAGGAGTTGTCTACAGTAAATACCAACCAATGATTGAAGTGGAGCGTTGGGCTGATGAGCAAAGGTTAGAAGAAGCGGTTATTTTAGTTGGTTTTGGACTAGGCTACCCAGCAATCGTTCTTCGTCGAAATAATGGTAAGAAAGTACCAATGTTAATTCTTGAACCTTCAAGGCGAGTTTTTGTCGAAGCTATGAAAACTGTCGACCTTACCGATTTAATCGGAGACGAAAATTGTGAATTCGTTATTGGCGAGAAGGTCTCCGTTATGGCCTTTTGGGTAGGCGAATTATTAAGAAAGCATTTGTTTAAAGTTACATGGTTAGAATGGCCTGCTTATCGCAGATTGTTTAAGACTACTATCGAAGAGATTCGTAACCAGGTAAAGAAAATTAGCAAAGGCATACGCCTTGATCAAAATACAATTTTGCTCTTTCAGAGGGATTGGTGTCGTAACAATCTTTTTAATCTAAATTCGATCCTACGAAATCCAGGAGTAAATAAGTTGTTTGGTAAATTTAAAGGGCGTCCGGCAATTGTTGTTTCGGCAGGGCCTTCCCTCTCCAAAAACGTTAGCCTCCTGCACGAAATAAAAGGAAAAGCAGTCATTGTCTGTGTTGATACTGCCTACCGTGTACTACAAAACCAAGGGATCCTTCCGGATTTGCTTGTAGCATTAGATGGTTCCGAAAAAAACTATCAACATTTCATAGGGGTAACACCGACCGATGTTCCTTTGGTTTTCCTGCCAACAGCCCATTATAAAATTCTTGAAGAACATGGCAAACGATGTTTCTCGAGTAATGCTAGCCATGAATTCTTAATTAGTGATGTTATACAGTATGTTGAGGAAAAAGGGGAACTTATGTATGGGGGGTCAGTGGCGACCCTTGCATTTGATTTGGCTTACCGGATGGGAGCGGATCCAATTATATTAATTGGGCAGGATTTAGCGTATCCCGGCGGTAAAGCTTATGCGGACGGTACGATTTATGAAGATATGAAGAAGTCAATACATGATGGAACAAGGATGCTCTACGTAGAAGGTATTGATGGGGAGCCGGTGTTAACTGATCACACCCTGGATCACTATAGAAGATGGTTTGAGGAACGGATCGAAAGTTTAGGTTCCGGGATTAAGGTAATTGATGCGACAGAAGGTGGAGCAAAGATCGCGGGCACTGACGTTATGACTTTGAATGAGGTGTCGAAGAGGTTTTGTATAGAGAAGTTTGATATTACAGGAATAATTAACGAAGCAGTCGTCCCACCTAAAGAGGATCTTACAAAAGTTATTGAAGAATTAAGGAGAATGAGCCGCGTCTTGCATCAACTGAAGCGATTAGCAAAATTAGCACTTAAGAAAAATACTGAACTGCGGGATCTTTATAAGGTTCCACGTTTTCGAGTGAAAAAAGTCATTGAGTGTAGTGATATGCTGGAACAAATTGAACTGAAGATTAATCTATTGAATCAGAAGAAATGGCTAGACCTGTTGATACAACACCGACTTCTAACAATAATCCAAGGGCAGTATACCAAAGAATCACCCAATGAAAATGAATATCAAAAAGCTATGAGGATAACACAGAATGCTGAATTACTCTATTCCGGGATACTTGAGGCCTCAATAGAGATCAAAGGATATGTCGAGGAAGCGATAAACCGAATAATTCGAGAAACCAATCCAGGGAGTGAAGAGTAAATGATAAACCATCCATTTCAAAAATATCAAGATCAATCTGTTCAGACTGCAACCCCGGAACGGTTGCTGCTTATGTTGTTCGAAGGGGCTATGCGTTTTTGTAAAGAGGCGATAATTGGGATTAATAAGATGGATATTCAATTAGCCAATGACAAAATTATACGTGTGCAAAATATTATAAACGAATTAATTATCACACTTGATAGAGATAAAGGGGGGGATATTGCAGAAAATCTACTGGCAATTTATAACTATATCAATCAGCGCTTAGTTGAAGCTAATATAAAGAAAGATCCAATTATTCTGGAAGAAGTATTCGACCATGTCAAATCGTTATATGAAGCATTTCGGGAAGCAGCCCAATCTATACGAGTTCAAACCGGTACTTCGGGTACCAATGCATAGGGGGACTCTATGCAAGAAGATCAGTTTAACATTAGGCTGCTGGACCTTGTACGTAACATTCGAGAGGCAACCGTATCTATCTATAAATCCTTGGAACAACAGAAGTATGATTTATTAGATTCACTGTTTGAGTATCGCCAAATTTTGATTGATAAGTACATTTCATTAGAGTCTCGACAGGAGAATTCACCCGAAAGAGAACAGGAAGAACAGATTAGACTTATATTTGGGGAAACATTAGAGATTAATCAAAAAATAGAGCGATTATTATACGTTCGTCGTGAAAAACTGTTGGATGAGATGAAGGCTAATGGACAAGCGAAGGAAGTCACCCAAGCCTATTCGAATCCTTATGACCTTCTTCAAGGACCCTATTTTATCGACAAAAAAGAGTAATTAATAATCTCAGTTTCTTATTGGCGGTTTAGATAATAGGAGGTTATCAGGTGAATATCAAGAATAAAAAAATCCTCGTAACAGGTGCGGATGGGTTTATCGGATCCCATCTCACGGAGGAATTGGTTCGGCAAGGTTATTCTGTCAAGGCGTTTGTCTATTATAATTCCTTTAATTCTTGGGGATGGTTGGATCATGCACCAAAAGAAATTCGGGATCACATCGAAGTTTTCGCCGGAGACATTCGTGATCCTTATGGTGTAAAACAAGCGATGAAAGGCTGCGATGTGGTCCTGCACTTAGCGGCTCTCATTGCCATCCCGTATTCTTATCATTCTCCCGATACCTATGTGGACACAAACATCAAAGGTACATTAAATGTTCTACAGGCTGCCAGGGAGTTGGGCGTTGAAAAAGTGGTTCATACCTCTACAAGTGAGGTTTATGGTACCGCACAATTTGTGCCTATTACAGAAGAGCACCCCCTTCAAGGACAATCTCCGTATTCGGCATCAAAAATCGGTGCTGATCAAATCGCCATGTCATTTTATTATTCATTTGAAACTCCGGTTTCCATTATACGACCATTTAATACGTACGGGCCCCGTCAATCCGCACGGGCCATCATTCCGACCGTCATTACTCAAATTGCCAACGGATATCGCTCGATCAATCTAGGTTCTCTCCATCCCACGCGGGATTTTAATTACGTGGCGGATACGGTTCGCGGCTTTATTTCGGTTGCCGAGTCCGATCGCTCTGTCGGGGAGGTCATAAATATTGGGAGCAATTATGAAATTTCAATTGGAGATACGGTTCAATTGATTTCGGACGTTATGGGCCAAGAGGTTGAAATTGTAATCGACTCGGCGCGGCTTCGTCCGGAAAAGAGTGAAGTGGAAAGGCTTTGGGCGGATAATGCGAAAGCAAAGACTCTCCTTGGATGGGAACCGCAATATGGGGGGCAAGACGGATTCAGAAAGGGGCTGGAGGAAACGGTAAAGTGGTTCACGAACCCGGAAAACTTGAGCCGCTATAAGGCCGATTTCTACAATATATGACCAATAAAATCAGCCCGGAATCAATACTTGATGCTATCAAAAGCTGTGTTCCAAATGATCGTGATTTTATCGGATTGCACGAACCGCATTTTTCCGGCAACGAATGGGCCTATGTGAAAGAGTGTTTGGATACGGGATGGGTATCGTCTGTTGGAAAGTTTGTGGATCAGTTCGAAGAGAAGTTGGCCGAATTTACCGGAGTGAAACGAGCGGTTGCTGTTGTGAATGGGACGGCTGCTTTACATGTGTGTCTCAAACTGGTTGGGGTTGAGGCAAACGATGAGGTACTGCTGCCGACCTTCACTTTTATCGCAACCGCAAATGCAATTGCATACTGTGGAGCGATTCCCCATTTTGTCGACAGTGAGGAGAAAACTCTTGGATTGGATCCGCTAAAACTGGATCTCTACCTCAAAGACATTGCTGAAATTCGACCTGAAGGATGTTTCAACAAATATACCCGCCGACGGATAAAAGCGGTTGTGCCGATGCATACCTTTGGTCACCCCGTAGACCTTGATCCTTTGGTAGAGTTGTGTCTTCGGTATCATCTTGAACTGGTTGAAGATGCAGCTGAATCCCTCGGGTCTTATTATAAAGGTCGTCATACGGGAAACTGGGGACGTGTATCCGCTGTTAGCTTTAACGGGAACAAGATAGTCACTACAGGGGGTGGCGGGGCGGTCCTTACAAACGATCATTCTCTGGCAAAGTGGGCCAAACACATAACGACTACGGCCAAGGTTCCTCACAAATGGGAGTTTTACCACGATCAGATCGGATATAATTACCGACTTCCAAACCTCAATGCTGCACTCGGATGTGCCCAGTTTGAGCAGCTTCCTCTTTTCTTGCAAAAAAAGCGTGCGCTTGCGAAACGTTATCAGGAAGTTTTCAAAACGATTGAGGGAATCAGATGTTTTGAGGAACCTGAGTTTGCGCTGAGTAACTATTGGCTCAACGTATTGTTGCTAAATGAAGAACAGGCTGAAATGCGGGATGCATTACTGGAACTCACCAATAACCAAGGAATTATGACCCGACCTGCATGGACGTTAATGCATAAACTGCCCATGTACAAGGAGTGTCCGCGAATGGATGTATCTAAGGCGGAAAGTATAGAGAAACGATTAATTAATATTCCCAGCAGTGTTTTTTAGGTGAGGCGTATGTCTAAACGGAAAATTTGTGTTGTGACGGGAACACGTGCTGAATATGGTCTTCTTTACTGGTTAATGAAAGGGATTCAGGATGATCCGGAGTTGGAACTGCAGCTCATTGTCACCGGCATGCACCTGTCTCCCGAGTTTGGGCTCACCTATAAGACTATTGAAGCAGATGGTTTCATTATTGATGAAAAAATTGAGATGCTTCTATCCGGTGATACACCTGTCGCAATTGCCAAGTCGATTGGTCTGGGTGTGATAGGTTTTGCCGATGCATTGGCGCGATTGAAACCGGACATTCTGGTGCTGCTTGGAGATCGTTATGAAATTTTGACGGCTGCCCAGGCTGCAATGGTTGCTAAAATTCCAATTGCACACATAGCAGGTGGGGATACCACGGAGGGAGCCTTCGATGAATCGATTCGTCACAGTATCACCAAAATGGCACACTTGCATTTTGTGACCAATGAGGCGGCTGCTAGAAGGGTTCGCCAACTGGGGGAAAATCCGGAACACATCCATAACGTGGGCAGTCCCGGAATTGATCAAATAAAAAGGTTGTCCTTGCTTGGCAGAGAGGAACTAGAAAGGGATTTAAACTTTCAATTTAAAAAGCGGAATTTGTTGATTACTTTTCACCCGGCGACATTGGATGAACAGCCTGCCGGGGAACAGTTTCAACAACTGTTATCCGCCTTGGACTGTCTGGGGAACGATGTGGGCCTGATATTTACCAAACCTAATGCGGACACCGACGGACGGATTTTGATTCGAATGATCGATGATTATGTTTCAACTCGTCAAAATGCCAAAGCCTATACATCACTTGGTCAACTTCGTTACCTCAGTACGATTGCACAAGTGGATGCTGTAGTCGGCAATTCTTCCAGCGGTCTTTACGAAGTTCCGTCATTTAAGAAGCCTACAGTCAATATCGGAGACAGACAAAAAGGGCGCTTACAAGCATCGTCCGTAATCAAATGCAAACCGGTTGCCGATGAAATTGTTAAGGCGATTCAAGAAGCATTCATAAAAGATTGCTCGGACACGGACAACCCGTATGGGGACGGAAACAGTTCAGAGAGAATTGTAGCCGTCTTAAAGGGGTTACCGGATTTAAGTGGTTTACTGCACAAACATTTTTTTGAGGTGGACGGCGAATGGTAAACCGATCCCAAAATGTATATATTATCGCCGAAGCCGGGGTGAATCACAACGGATCCCTCGACCTGGCAAAGAAGCTGATTGATGTTGCTGCCGAAGCGGGAGCTGATGCGGTAAAGTTCCAAACTTTCAAGGCAGACAATCTTGTAAGGAAAAATGCATCGAAAGCGGAGTACCAGACCAGAACAACGGATGCGTCCGAATCCCAATATGCGATGATCAAAAAACTTGAATTGGACGAAGAGGATCATCAGATTCTTATTCAGCACTGCGATCATCGCGGAATTCAGTTTCTCTCTACTCCTTTCGATTTCGATAGTGTAGATCTGCTCGTCCATAAATTCAACGTGAAACAATTAAAAATTTCTTCGGGTGAAATTACAAACGCTCCCTTACTTTTAAAAGCGGCCAGGTCGAGCAAGCCAATCATCCTATCCACAGGAATGTCCACATTAGGAGAGGTTGAGCAAGCTTTGGCAGTTCTGGCGTTCGGATATACGGAACCCGATTCCATGCCATCAATCGAGGCTTTTCATTTCGCATATTGCTCCGTGGAGGGTCAACAGGCATTACGACAAAATGTCGTCCTGCTCCATTGTACAACCGAGTATCCCGCTCCATTTGAAGATGTAAATCTTCGGGCAATGGATACCTTAGCGACCGCTTTTGGATTGCCTGTAGGATTTTCGGATCATACATCTGGAATTGCTGTACCCATTGCTGCGGTAGCCCGTGGAGCCGTGGTCATAGAAAAACATTTCACGTTGGACAGGAATCTTCCCGGCCCCGATCACAAGGCTTCGTTGGAACCGGATGAGTTAAAAGATATGGTCCGATCAATTCGACAGGTCGAGGCAGCGTTAGGATCGCCGCTTAAAACTCCGGCCCCATCCGAGTTAAAAAACATATCGGTTGCACGAAAAAGCCTGGTAGCTGCTCGAACGATTCGGGAAGGCGAGATATTCACGACAGAAAACCTAACGGTGAAAAGGCCGGGAGATGGGATTTCGCCTATGTACTATTGGGAGTGGCTTGGAAAGACAGCAGAAAAAAATTATGAAGCGGATGAAAAGGTGAGAAGATGAGTCTACCGGTGATCGTTCTTGGTGGAGGTGGTCACGCCAAGGTGCTGCTCGATACACTATTAATTCAAAATATATCTGTACTGGGATTTACTGATCCAAAACCGGAGGTGGTTCTAAATCATGTATTAGGAATTCAATTCCTTGGTAATGACGACGTAGTTGGAGACTACCACCCGGATTCGTTAGGTTTAGTCAATGGACTTGGATCACTGAGAGTACCGGTTGCTCGAAAAAGGTTGTTCGATCAGTTTAAAGATCGGGGATATAGCTTTGCAAGCGTGATTCATCCATCGGCTGTAATTGCCCGCGATGTTGTCTTGTCAGAAGGAATACAGATAATGGCTGGAGCTGTCATTCAGCCAGGCAGTTCAATCGGAAAAAATACAATCATAAATACAAAGGCTTCTGTTGATCACGATTGTGTAATTGGGGAACATGCACATTTAGCTCCGGGTGTTACACTTTCCGGAGGAGTGCACGTGGGGGATGGAGTGCACATTGGTACGGGGGCAACAGTAATCCAAGGGGTGCGAATTGGAAACAACAGCATTATTGGTGCAGGGGCATTGGTACTAAAAGAAGTTCCTGAGGGGGTAACAGTAGTCGGTGTTCCTGCCAAGGAGGTATAAAGATGACCCGTTGGAAAGAAATCATGATTTCCCCAGAAACACCTATTTTAAAGGCGATTGAAATTATTGATGCAGGAGCAATGAAAATCGCTTTAGTAGCGGATGGGAATAATCGTTTATTGGGAACCGTCACGGACGGAGATATTCGTCGTGGTATTCTCAAAGGAATTTCATTAAATGAAGCAGTTCAAGTTGTGATGAATTCCAATCCGATTACAGCACGTTCAACTGAAACGAGAGAAACAGTTCTTGCAATTATGAAATTGAAACGGCTTCATCAAATTCCAATCGTGGACGGGCAGGGATATGTGGTCGGTATTGAGATTTTGGATAATCTTCTCAAGACTAATTGTCGGGACAATTGGGTGGTTCTAATGGCGGGCGGATTAGGTACCCGACTTCGTCCGTTAACCGATGAGGCCCCCAAACCGCTTCTTCGAGTAGGCAGCAAGCCGATACTGGAAACCATCATGGATAATTTTATCGAATACGGATTTCGACAATTTTATTTGTCGGTGAATTATAAAGCTGAAATGATCGAGGAATATTTTGGTGATGGTTCGCGGTGGGGAGTGGAGATTCGCTATATTCATGAGAACAAGCGAATGGGTACGGCCGGAGCGTTAGGATTGCTGCCTGAAAAACCTACCAATCCCCTAATAGTTATGAATGGCGATTTGCTTACAAAAGTAAATTTCCAGCAGTTGCTTGATTTTCATCTGGAACACCATGCCCAGGCTACCATGTGTGTTCGTGAATATGATTTTCAAGTTCCTTATGGGGTCGTGAAGGTCGATAAACTTAGACTTATTGGTATTGATGAGAAACCGATTCACAAGTTTTTTGTTAATGCAGGCATCTATGTATTGGACCCCGCTGCATTGGAACTGATTCCGAAAAACGAATTTTTTGATATGCCAAGTCTTTATGAAAAGCTGATGCAACTTAATTGTGAAACTGTGGTATTTCCTATTCGGGAATATTGGATGGACATCGGGAGAAAAGATGATTTCGAGCGGGCGAACGGGGAGTATTGGGAGGTCTTCAGATGATACAGGGGAAGACTGTTCTGGCAATTATCCCCGCCCGTGGCGGTTCCAAAGGAGTTCCCCGAAAAAATATTCGGGAAGTGGCAGGAAAACCGCTCATTGCTTGGACGATTGAAGAGGCGAAGAAGTCAAAGTATATAGACCGTCTGATCCTCTCGACCGAAGATGCAGAGATCATGACAGTGGCTGAGTCGTGGGGATGCGAGGTGCCATTTCAACGACCTTTGGAATTGGCACAAGATGATACTCCAGGAATTGACACGGTACTGCATGCCGTTGACATACTCTCCCCAAAATATGATTATGTCGTGTTGCTGCAGCCTACTTCTCCTTTGCGAACAGCGGAGGACATTGACGGGTGTATTGAACAATGTGTGAATCAGGGCGCTCCAGCGTGTGTTTCTGTCACCGAACCCGAGAAAAGTCCCTATTGGATGTATACATTGGATGAGGGAAATGCGTTGAAACCGTTAGTTCAAACAGAACGGTTGATTTTAAGGCGTCAAGATTTGCCAAAAGTTTATTCGTTAAATGGGGCCGTATATGTGGCGGAATGCCAGTGGTTAAGGGAAAAGAAAGGCTTTGTAAATATTGGCACAGTTGCCTTTCCAATGCCACATTCTCGATCAGTTGATGTAGACACGGAGTTTGATTTAAGGGTAGTCGGGATACTCTTGCAAGAGATAAAGTAATCTACTTGAGGAAGTAAAATACATGAGGGTGATTGTTAAACTTGGAAAATCTACGCTAATCGGCAAGACAGAACTGGTAGTTATGCAATTAATGTATTCGAGCCCTAGGTGGATCCTGGGGATTTTTTCTAATCCGGTTGTTCAGGGTACCGAAGCAGTCATTGGAACCTCATAAGTTTCCATCAGTTTTACATAAATATTTAAACGAGCGATGATCTTAATGCAGCGTAAAATTACTGTTTATTCCATTTATAATGGAAATTATTGTATAAAACTGAGCCAAAAATGCCTATTGCATAGTTATTCGATAATATGTATATTAATTTTTGTGTACAAATTCACTAGTTCTATAGATAATAGAAATTAGAATTTTCTACACAACACGAAGGGGGTTCTATTGAATGAAGAAAGTAAAAGGTCTCATGTTTGCGGCTACCTTGCTGCTGGGAACAGCATTGGTGGGATGCGGAGGAAAGACTGAGCCGGCGGGCAACAATCAAGCTGGAGGTTCGACTCCTGCACCGCAAGCAAAAGAATATGTAGTGGGTACGGATGCAGCTTACGCTCCGTTCGAGTCTGTAAACGATAAGAAAGAAATTGTAGGTTTTGACATTGAACTTTTGCAAGCTATCGCGGATAAGGGTGGCTTTAAGGTGACTTTCAAGAATACTCCTTGGGATGGCATCTTTGAAACACTCAAAAATGGGGATCGTGATATCCTGATTTCGGCAATAACCATTACTGACAAACGTAAAGCAGATATGGACTTCTCCGAAAAGTATTTCGAGGCGCAACAATTAATTGCTCTTCCCCAATCTTCGACCGTGAAGTCACTTGATGAATTAAAGGACAAAAAGATAGGCGTGCAGACAGGCACTACCGGTGACGAGATTGTTTCCGAAAAATTTGGCAAGACAAATCCGAATATTGTCCGCTTTGACACCACCCCGCTGGCACTCAAAGAATTGGAGAACGGTGGTTTGGCAGCGGTAGTAGCCGATAACGGTGTTGTTAACAACTACGTCAAAAATAACGCTCCGAAAAATTTGAAGTTCATAGAAGACAACAAGTCATTTGAAAAAGAATACTATGGAATCGCCGTTAAAAAAGGAAACAAGGAACTTCTTGACAAAATCAACGCCGGCTTCAAAAAGGTTAAAGAAGACGGAACCTACGACAAGCTCGTGGAAAAATATTTCGGTAAGAAGTAAATTTTAAAAAAATTGGGAGGCGCAACATGTGGCCAGCAGGTTGCGTTCTTCTTTTTGTGGAGGTCCAAGGAATTTAATGATCTAAAAGGTGGGTCGAATTGATGGGGATCAGATGGGATGTCATAAGTGATTACATGCCCATGTTCTTGCAGGGAGCTGTGATGACGCTCGAAATCACAGTAATTGGGGTTTTGTTCGGAACACTAATCGGGCTATTCGCTGGTATCGCACGTTTAGCTTACGCCAAGTACGGTTTGGGCAAATACTTGGTTGCAATTTTCTTCCGTTGGCCAGCCTTGCTTTATATAACATTTTTTCGGGGCACTCCCTTATTCGTTCAAATTTTGATTGTTCATTTCGCCATCATGCCTTTGCTGATCAATCCAGACGGAGGTTGGTTGATTGCGGGGGATTTGGCTCGTGAAATCAAATCAGAACATGGTGCGTTGGTGTCCGGAATTATTGCCTTATCTTTAAATGCTGGTGCTTATATTGCAGAAATCTTCCGTGCCGGAATTCAATCGATCGATATAGGACAAGCTGAGGCTGCTCGCTCATTAGGAATGACTTACAGTAAAACAATGCGCTTTATTATTATACCACAAGCTTTTCGTCGTATGTTACCACCTCTTGGAAATGAAGCGATTATGCTTTTAAAAGACTCTTCACTTGTATCAGTGATAGGTTTGGCAGAAATGGCGTTTGCCGCAAAAAGCGCTTTTGGAGCGACGTCTCGCGTATGGGAACCGTATATCACAATTTCCATATTTTATTTGGTAATGACCTTAGGTTTATCCGTCCTTGTCTCTTGGCTCGAAAGGAGGTACGGCAAAGGTGATATACGTTAAGGATCTTCATAAATACTTTGGCAAAAATGAGGTTTTAAAAGGCATTACTTGTGAGATTAAGGAACGTGAAGTGGTGTGTGTCATCGGACCTTCCGGTTCGGGCAAAAGTACCTTCCTGCGCTGTTTGAACGCTTTGGAAGAGATTACTTCAGGCGAAGTGATCGTGGATGGTTTTAATATTGCCGACAGACGGACCAACATTAACAAGGTCCGGGAAGAGGTAGGAATGGTGTTTCAGCGCTTCAACCTTTTTCCGCATATGACCGTGTTGGAGAATATTATGTTGGCTCCGATGCAGGTTCGGAAAGTATCGAAAGACGAGGCCGAAAAAAGGGCTCGGCAGCTTTTGGCAAAAGTGGGTCTGTCAGAAAAAGCGGATGCCTACCCGAACTCGTTATCGGGCGGACAGCAGCAGCGCGTTGCAATTGCACGTGCTCTCGCAATGCAGCCGAAGATCATGCTGTTTGATGAACCAACTTCGGCGCTGGATCCGGAAATGGTCGGCGAAGTGTTGGACGTCATGAAGTCTCTTGCCGCTGAAGGCATGACCATGGTGGTTGTAACCCATGAAATGGGATTTGCCCGTGAAGTTGGTGACCGTGTGATTTTTATGGATCAAGGAATTATTATGGAAGAGGGTTCCCCGGAGCAAATATTTACAAATGCCCAAAATGAACGGACACGTGCATTCTTGAGCAAAGTACTGTAATTGAACACAGTTACAGAAAAGACCTTGGGAGTTGTTTCCGAAGGTCTTTTTCTTTTCTTGATCGGAGAAACTAGGGGTGTGAAGAACCCGGCTTCGACAGTCCGTAGATGTACAAACCGCCACGAGCCCAATCAGGACAAGGGAAGCGGCGGTTG
>NZ_JBHSHC010000097.1:0-56700 GCF_042652925.1 Effusibacillus consociatus | reverse complement strand
TTTTACCAGTTTTCTGCTCAGGTGTATTTTTATTTTTTAGACAAATTCAAGGCTTTTTGAACAGACTCTACTAGTAATGAAATGGGATGAAATTCGTGATCTTTATCCGGATCAGTATGTGAAACTTGAAATTTTGGCATCACATATTGAGGGAAATATGAAAGTCGTGGACGAAGTTGCGCTGATTCGTTCAATCGAAGACCCGAGGGAAGCAACTCGGGAGCTATTGAAATCTAAGGATGACACGATTGTGTACCATACATCCTACATACAAAAGACCCCTAACCCGCAAATCACAATTGAATTGCGAGCCCTTCGAGGTTTGAGGGGAGTCGTTCAGAATGGACATTAAGATGTAGGCGCACTTCATGAACAATGGAATATCAACGGTCTAATCGGTCTCTACCTGCTTAAAACGGCAAACATGATCATTGATTTGAAACAAATGAAAATGCATGCGCAACAATAGCAGCGTGTCAACGGGTAAATCACCTGCCATTTTGTATGTCGGTAATGTCTGTTTGGGTTCGTTCGCGGTTTAATTTTTCCTGTTATCGCCCACCTGTTGACTTTAATTGGTTGATCCTGCACGTAGTTTACGGTTGATAGCTTAGACGGTCAGCAACCGTCCCTCCTCGTTTATCCTTCCTTGAAAATAAGTTTTAAATCAATCGTCAAATCCTCAAAAATGCCAACCTTTAGTTGATCCTCTTTGGAGTATGTTTCGCTGTCATGAAATTTGCCATCTTCTTTTAACATAAACACTTCAACCGTTTCGTTTAATGGATCCACAATCCAATATTCTTTAACCTTTGCCTGTTGATAGAGTTTTCGTTTTTCGTTCTTGTCCTTTTTGGCGGTTGCAGGAGATAAGACCTCAACAATCAAGTCTGGACTTCCCTTACAGCCTTTATCGTCAATTTTCGATTTTTCACATACTACAGTAATATCAGGCTGAACCACATTATAAACATTTTCATCATTGTCGTTTTCTGCAAAAAGCCTCACATCGAATGGGGCAACAAAGACACGACAAGATTTGTCTCTAAGGTAAACTCTAAATTCCGTAAACAATTCACCTAACACATCTTGATGTTTAGTGGAAGGGGCTGGTGTCATATTGTATGGCATTCCATTAATTAATTCCCATCGTTCATCATCAGACCATGTTAGATAGTCCTTGTAGGTGTATTTACGTGCATGTCTTTCTATTGGAAAACTCATGACTTGTTCCTCCTTTCGGAGAACTACTACACTCATTCTAACTCGTCTGTCTGTCACCGAGCAACTTTCCCCCCAATACGCGCTGCACTACTTTATGATCCCGATTCAGTCTGCAGGCACGGGTAGGATGTTTTGGATCCTTTGGGTTCGGAACCCTGTATACGGAAAGGATTTCAAAATCGATGCAATCGGTTAAAGCCTCACTAATATCCGTCGCCCTATGTGGGTAATGATCGCACAAACGATTTCTTAAGAGATTCAATCCAATAAAATCTTTGTCCCCGGTTTTCTCAAGACGATCAACATGTTCAATAATGATTTGAACGTACTCATTTGAAAGCAGCGACTGAGCCTTCAGTTCCTTTTCCGTTTCCGTTACTTTTCTCATAATATTTGAATATTGATCCAACAAAACGAATTCATTCATCGTATCGATAATAAATTGGCTGGTATGATTTTCGAATCCCATCAGTCTTAAATTTTTGCCTTGCTTTTGCAATCTTTTGATTACATGTCTGAGATCTCCGTCCCCGGAGACAAACATAAAATCCGTGATATGGGGATAGTTATACATCGTTTCCAAAATATCCAGACTCAGCTCAATATCTGTCGAACCTTTCAAATATTCGGTGGCTGTTTTCGTTACAACGTGCCTTGGCTCGATTCCCAGGTTGACCAATTTGCTCATTAATCCCGCTGTGCCTTTATCAAAATCTCCATAGGCTTGAATCCCCACCAAACGCGAACCGTTTGAGGTCGCCACTTCGCGGATTACCTGAACAAACTCGTCATAATTCAGGACAGAACCAAACTCTTGTTTCACTGTTTTTTCAATGTTTTCCCAATCAATAAACACGCAAACAAACATCCATATCGATCCTTTTTTATTAAAATAGATCAACCCAAACAGCACTTCTTGTATTTCTTCCCACTCCCGCAAGGGCATGGGTCGTTACGCCCTATCTTGTTTGGATTGACGTAAGGTGTACTGGCAGGTAGGCCCAATCGGTTTGTACGCTCCAAAAGACCTGAGGGTCCGCTGTCCTCACGTTTCTCTCTGGCTTCCCGGTCCTCTCTTTTCCTTTTGTATTCGTCCAATTCGGGTATAACCACCCCGTTAGCCAAGCAGTTCACATACAGGGATTGTTCCAGGTCGAGCACCCATTCCTCATACCCATGATGAACCATCTCCTGCACAAGTGGAATCCGCTCTTTTGAGAATAGTTTGCAGAATCCATCCGCCAACAACGTGGCAATGTCCTCTTCTTCAGCTTGCGGGTAAAGCCTTGCCAGTGCTTGTTCGGTTTCCGGCAGTTTGATCCTGCCCAATAAATGGGCGGCAGACAGGCGGAATTCCCAGTCCCCTTCGAAAAATCGTTCTTCCATCAGTTCCACAGACTTCTTGCTTTGTATCCGACTCAAGGCGTCAATTGCAGCCTCAGATAAGAACTCATCCGCCAAGAATCCAACCAACCGGGGAACGGCACTCTCCAAACGAAGCTTGCCGGCCAGTTGTGCGAAGAAATGCTGTTCATAACCCCAGTGCGTTTCCGGGTACTCCTTGTTCAGTTCGGCTAGGACTCTGTCAGCATCAACATCTGCTCTCTTTGCCAATTCCTCTACAATCAAATCTCCATATGCACTGTCAAAGTCCGTTATGTACTTCTCAAACCCACTGTCAATCACTTCATGCAGTTTATCCCAAAGAACGGAAGTGTCTGTCTGTGACAGCTCATATCGTTGTTGGATTGTCTTTTGACATTCTTTCAGGATAGCTGGCGGTTGATCCTTGTAACCCTCCAACAATGACAGGTCACTATGGGAAACGGCAACCGAGAAATGGGCAAATTGATTCGGATATTTGAATACATCATGCTCCCTCATCCATTTGAATATGAAGTTCAACGTTTCCGGAGTTTGGGGGAAATGTTTGATGTAATGCAGATACAACCCTTCAGGGTCGGATTGGAATCTCCGCAAAAAAAGGGGCAGGAGTTCCTCGTCATACAGGTAACTATCCGCAAAATATTGCAATGCATCATTTACAACATCTTTGTCTTCATGCAGAAGAAGCGGTTTCACTTCATTGAAAGTCAACATTCTGAATAAATCCCCTTCGTCATTCAATGTATATAAGCTCCATTATACACGAACCAAGCTGAAAAAAAGGCCCTCACCAGAAAAAGCAGCCAGTGTTCGTGGATTCACTCAATCCATGCCGCCCCATAAAAAATATCCGTAAGGTTTTCATGAAAGCCCCATCCCAAGTCGGATGTATCTCTGAGGACAGCCGCCAACCGGTCTTCATACTCATCAAACAACTCCCGGTTCTTTTCCTGATTGATCATATCAATTATCGAAGCAAACATGCTCTCCATACTGCTATAAAATCGGCTGTCAATATCCCCGAACGTATTTGTGAACAGAACCCCCTGTTCTACATACAGCAGCTTTAATTCAAGAGTCCGCCTTTTGTCTCCGGTAATCATCTCAAATTCCTGGATCGCTTTCTTCGCTTCCGCCAGTTTCAGTTTTCCAAAGCCTCTTTCCGGGAAGAACTGATCTTCCACTTTCTTTGCACAGGCTGCAAATAGATCCTCAACCGCTTGCTCGCCAAGGAATCTGGTGCTTAGAAATTGCTCGGCTTGTTTGTTGACCTTGAAGCAACCCGCCAGGAGCTCGATTAATTCTTCTTTGGACAGGGCTTGCAGTTCCTTTCTGAGTTTGGCAACGGTCAGTTTGACCGGCTTCCTGGAAGATTCCCGGGTCTTCTCTTGCTTGGGAGCCAGTTTTTTTGCTTTCTTTTCAAGAAGCGAATTCACTTCCTCCGGGCTGAAATGTTGGGGGTCAAACCCCGGTGTCAACCAGGAAACAATGTCTCGCCAATCAGGGTGACGGGGATCTCTCAAGACTTCCAGGATATGTTGGTACCCTGGGACTCCCCCGCTGTCTTCAGGCGGACAATTTCGTTCCCCTTCCAAACAAACGGGATGCATTTGCCCGTCCTCTTCAGGAAGGATCTTCTCAAGAACGAGCTCATGAACCCAGCCGTCCCCAAAATCATAAAGATATTCCGCTTTTTGCCCTTCCAGATGCAAATGCTTGTCCAGTCTCTCTTGTTTTGCGTTAAGTTCTTGTCTGGAACGGGGATAGTGCGGGTCAGGAATCGAAATGGATTTCCCCCCAACGCTAAATTGATAGAGATGATAATCTTCCCAACCCATAACGATCTGCAGGGTAGCATGGAGTTGGTCAAAAGTCACCGAACCATCCACCTGGAATCTTCTCCAGATGGACGGTGTGATGTCTTTTATGGATGCATGAAATTGATAAATCATTACCTTTACTCTCCCTTGTCGAAGAAACATTAGAATCTGTTGTCTATAATAGTAGTGTACCATAGCGTTTGACCGATTCCATCACTTGATTTTAGCCAGTCTGCCTACTGCAAATTCGTCCTCTATAATGGACATTTTGCAAATTTGTTTTTCAAAAGTCGGAAAGAAAAAGAAAATAGACCGCCTGAGCTGATAACTCCGCGATCTATTCCCGAATCCCAAAGCACACCACGATGAATGCAAATAAAGTTCCGATATTGACCAGATCGGCCAGTTTGTTCAGGGTAATCAATCCGGCAAAACAGGCCACCAGCGTGCCGGTTACCCAGGTATTCAATACCGGGGTTCTGGTTTGGAGATTGACCCGGGATAACGCTTTCGGCAGCAATCCGTCGCGGCTGATCGAGTACAACAGGCGAGTCAGCGCATAGATCATTACGAGCAAAACGGTTGTAAGCCCAATAATGACTCCCAGCGAAATGAATCCGGCCACCCAATCTTGGTCGATGTATTGAAGGGCAAACGCGACAAGATTTTTCACATTTAACTGCCCATAAGGAACAATCCCTGTAAGAATGGCACTGACCACGAAATACACTGGCAGTAGCCTGACCATCCGCTGGCAACCGCTGATGAAGTACTGCAGGCACTGCAGAAGCAAATTCCGACTAGCACAGAGCGGCAAACACACAGGCAAGTCCGGCTAGCACAAAGGATAACACAAGAGCCGGGCCGGCGTGCTCGGCGGCAGCAATCCCGGTTAAAACAAAAATTCCGGTTCCGATGATGGCACCAATCCCCAGCATTGTCAGATCAAATGCTCCCAGCTCTCTTTTCAAAGAAGAACCTCTGCTGTCATCTTTAGCAAGCAGGCCAGAAATTGATTTTTTTCGAAAGAGATTCATGGTGTCCTCCCTTTCACGGACTGGCTATAGGAGGCGTCGAATTGTTCGGCCAGGTTGAAATCCAGTTCCGTCAGACCGCCGGCGTTCCAACTCGACATTTTCAGGGTGACCACTTTGTAATCAATGCTGATGAATGGATGGTGGTCGGCCGCTTCAGCCAGTTCGGCCACCTTGTTAACAAATGCCATTGCATCAAGAAAACCAGGGAATTTGTATTTGCGTTGAATCCACTTTTCATCAAGACGCTGCCAGTTCGGTATGCGAGGAAGATTTGCTGCGTTCTCCTCTTCGGTCAGTTTCATGCGCTTTCGCTCCTTCCACCGTTCTTGTCTCAAAAGTGCCAAACCGTTTGCAATTAACGGCTGCAAATCCGCATTTTTGTTCATTGCTTCCTGGAGTTGCTCGCCTAAACGTGCTTGTAATTCCGGTAAAATCGATTGTTCCGTCATAATTTCCAGTATTTCAAGGCGGAGCAGCCAGTCATCGGGGAAATCAGTTTCCAGCTGGGAATCGACCGAAACCAGAATCTCTTCAACATCTGGCATCGACAAACCGCTATCCGGAAGGTTTCCTTCCAAACTGGTTCGGAGATCACGAATTTCTTTGTACAGAGCGTTCCGTTTTTGTTCCTTCACATCCAGTTGCAATTTCTTTGTTTTCAATTTGGACGGCTGATGGGTTCCCGATTGGAAACGCTCTTTATCGGCGGCTCCCGGGTAAGCGGATACAATGGATGCCCCGACTGCCATGTCATACAGCCCCCATTCCGCTTGACAAAGCGTCTTGTCACGGTACGTTACGGTGCATTTGTCTAAGGAAATCAGCAGAATCTTTCCGTTTTCTCGAACGACCGACCGAACGATTCCCCGTACCTCAATTCCGGAAGCGAAGTGCAAATCTGCATGGCTTCCAATTTGAATTCCTATGTCAGCAAGCTGAGAGTCGCTTAATTCTTCCAGTGGAGCTTCCATGTCTGCCAGACGTCCGATCGGTGATCCGAACCCTTCGTTGTGATATTCTTTTCCGTGACCTGCCAATTCTCGGTTATTCAATGCCAGTGCAGTAGGCCCTGCCGTCTTCAGATAGATCGCTTCTCCGTTGCCGTCGTATACAAGTTCACTGAATGTACCGCTCACCTGGAGGCCGGAACTGTACACAACAGTTGCCGTGTTGCAGGATTCGACCGCTTTTTTCAAAGCATAGGTTCCACCGATCCGAAAAGCCAGCTGCTTCTCCAACTGATGGACCGCTTCGATTAATTGGTCAAAATCACGGCAAACAAACAACTGCGGCTGTGGTTTTGTGATATCGTAGCTCGTTTGGATGCAAGTCTCCAAGTCAAACGGGATCTTCTTGACATCCTCCTGCATGCAGCTGATGCTTTCGCCGACTGAGGAGAGCAATCCTGCACCGTAAATGGCCGGATTCTTCACATCTCCGATCAGCCCGTATTCGACTGTCCACCAGTATAAACGGGACACCATGGCGGCTTCCGAAGTTTCTGTGACCGCTTTCACCGCCCGCTCCAGTTCCGTTTCCGCCGTCTCGATTTGGTCGGCAGTTGCCGTTGGGTCTTCTTTCACGATTGATAAAAGACGTATGGCTTCGTACACCTCGTGATCGGCTTTTGAAGAAAACGCTTTGGCTCCCACTTCCCCAATCAGCTGCAGGTAAGAACGGTACTTTTGATCTAAAATGATCGGGGCGTGCCCGGCTGCTTCGTGGATAATATCGGGGGCCGGGGTATACGCAACATGATCAAGCGTTCGAATATCGGCCGCAATCGCCAAAATCCGGTGTGCTTGAAAATCCATAAACGCTTCGGGCGGAATAAATCCGTCAACAGTCACGGCCGACCAACCGATGCGGGACAAACATTGGCTCATGTACTGGATGTTCGGGATGGAATCGATCCCAATCCCTGACTCCCGCAATCCGTTCAGGTAGGCGTGATGAGCCCTCTGTCCCAGGTAATGCTTGTTTTGCCGCATCACGAACCGCCAAACCGCCTGGTTGACTGCCGTATAATTTTCATAGTGCTGTTCAACTACAAATTGTCTGAGATGAGCAGGTACAATTGAAATTTCCTGTTCCATTTGAACACTCATTGTGGAACCTCCCGAAATATTGGATTGTGCTGCTGCAAAGCCCTAATGAATTCCTCATTCTCTTCTTCCCTGCCAATGGATACACGGATCGTTTCGGGGTATCCGAGTGTGCCCCCCGAGCGAACGATGACTCCTTGCTGCAAAAGCGATTGAAAGATTTCATTTCCTGAGCGGTTCAGTTTCACCATGAGGAAATTGGCATGGGAGGGGAAACAGGACCATCCCATTGTTGCAAGCCCATTTTCCAGGTAGATCCGACCCTCCTGATTTTTACGCACGCAGAATTCCACATAGGAGGAATCGTCCAGAGAAGCTATGGCAGCCGCCTGAGCCAGCCGATTGGTATTAAAGGGTTCCTTCACCTTAATCAGTTCCTGGATGATGGAAGGATGCATCAACCCATACCCGATCCGCAATGCAGCCAATCCATAGATTTTGGAGAATGTGCGAAGAATTACCAGATTCGGATATTTGCCAAGCAGAGGAAGGGTCTCCAGATAGGCTTCACCGGTTGCGTACTCATAGTAAGCCTCATCCATGATCAGCAAAATGTTCGGCGGTACATTTTCGATGAATAACTGCAATTTGCTTTTGTCAACGACAGTTCCAGTCGGGTTATTTGGATTGCACACAAAAATCATCCGCGTCTTTTCCGTAATCGCCTGATACATCCCGTCGAGATCATGAACACCGTCAATCAGGGGAACTTTCACCGGTGTACCGCCCTCGATCAATACGTTCGTTTCATACCGAGGAAAAGTCACATCCGCCATAACAGCTTCATCGCCGGGGCGGATATAGCTCCGTGTCAACAAACGGATGAGCTCATCTGAACCGTTGCCCACTATTATGTTCTCTTTGTCTATGTGGAAGCGGTTGGCCAATTTTTCCGCCAGTGCAGGTGCCATTCCCTCAGGATACAAAGCGATTTGTTCCATTTCGCGAATCATGGCGTCTTTGGCCAATGGAGAGCAGCCGAAAGGGTTTTCATTGGATGCTAACTTGATAATTGTGTGAAGCCCCAATTCGCGTTGCACTTCTTCGATCGGCTTCCCGGCAATATACACGCTGAGATTGTCCAATTCTTTTCGAGCAGGGATCTTGTCTCCGATTCGCATGAAACATCCTCCTATTTATGAAGCCAACTGTATACATATTGGGGATCCTCTAGAGCATGGGCCTGGTTGACCACCCGCAAAGGCCTGAAGGTATCAATCATGACTGCTAATTCGATCGTTTCTTTTTTCCCGATACTCGCTTCAATTGTGCCTGGATGAGGTCCATGCGGAATTCCTGAGGGATGCAGGGTGATCGAACCTTCCCCGACTCCTTTGCGGCTCATGAAATTGCCCTGGACATAATACAGAACTTCATCGCTGTCGACATTGCTGTGGAAATAAGGGGTTGGAACTGCCTCCGGATGATAATCATACAGCCTCGGAACAAAAGAACATACGACAAAATTGTTCCCTTCAAATGTTTGGTGGATCGGCGGCGGCATGTGGATGCGCCCCGTGATTGGCTCAAAATCTTCGATATTAAAGATCCACGGGTACAAGAACCCATCCCATCCCACAACATCCAGAGGATGATGGCTCAAGATATGGGAATGCATCCATCCCCTTGATTTGGTTCTGATTTCAAACTCGCCGGTTTCCGAATACGTATCCAGCGTTTCAGGTCCTCGAATGTCCCTTTCACAAAAAGGGCTGTGTTCCAGAATCTGTCCATGCGCATTCCGGTAACGCTTTGGCGTGGTGATCCAACTGTTCGTTTCCACAACTAAAAACTTCGAATCTCCCTCATCCGGCAAAATCCGATAGATTGTACCAATCGGAATGACGATGTAATCCCCGGGCCGGTAGGTCAAGGTTCCAAACATCGTTTCAACCTTCCCTGTCCCCGTATGCACAAACAACAGTTCATCCCCGTCTCCGTTTCGGTAGAAATAGTCCATGGGTTCTGTAGGATTGGCAACCGCGATCAACAGATCTTCGTTCCCCAGCACATACTGTCTGCCTGCGACAGCATCCCCTTGTTCCTTGTACATGTTGGTCAGAAAGTGACGATGACGAAGGGCCTCCTGTTCTTCAAATTCGATTGTGCAGTTTGAATGGAGTTCCGCTTTGAGTACTTCGGTTGGAGGATAATGATGATAGAGAATCGATTGAATGCCGGAAAAACCTTTGGTTCCCATGACTTGCTCACGATAAAGGGATCCGTCCTCTTTTCGAAAAATGGTATGTCTCTTTCTGGGAATCTGCCCCATTTGGCGATAAAACGGCATATTTCGAAGGCCTCCTCATTTTAGAATCCGCACGTCACTTCACAGCGCCTGATGGCTGTGCCGGCAGCACACGCCCCGTCACTTCTCCGAATCCGATCCGGTAGCCCTCGCCCTGGCACCATCCGGTCATGGTCACCCGATCCCCGTCCTCCAGCCATACCCGCTCTTCTTCGTTGTCGAGACGAATCGGTTCGGTTCCGCGCCAAGTGAGCTCCAGCAGGCAGCCCCGTGAATCCTTGTCCGGCCCGCTGATCGTTCCCGACGCCATCAGGTCGCCAGGACGAAGGTTGCAGCCCCCAATGCTGTGGTGGGCAATTTGCTGGGCCATACTCCAGTAGAGATGGCGGACGTTGCTTGCGCAGATGATCTGTGGCTTCACCATCCTATCGCTCTCTAGGTATACCTCCAGATGAATATCAAACGCTCCTTTTCCGGGCTGTTTCAGGTAAGGCAGCGGCTCCGGATCCTGCGCTGGGCCCGTGACCCGGAAAGGCTCCAATGCATCAAGCGGCACCACCCAGGGCGAGATTGAGGTAGCGAAGTTCTTGGCAAGGAACGGGCCGAGCGGCTGGTACTCCCAAGCCTGGATATCCCGGGCGCTCCAATCGTTGACCAGCACAAGCCCGAAGATCTGCTCCTCAGCGTGCTCAATCTGGACCGGTTGCCCCAATTCGTTGCCGGGGCCGATAAACCAGCCCAACTCCAGCTCGAAGTCAAGTTGACGGCAGGGCCCGAACATGGGCGCAGCGGCATCGGGCGGCTTCATCTGGCCGAGCGGGCGGCGTACATCTGTCCCACTCACCACCACGGAACTGGCCCGTCCGTGATAGCCGACTGGCAGGTGAACCCAGTTTGGCATTAGGGCATTCTCTTTGCCGCGGAACATGATTCCCACATTCGTCGCGTGGTCTTTTGAGGCATAGAAATCGGTGTAGTCTCCGATCTGGGCCGGAAGCAG
Source organism: Effusibacillus consociatus (assembly GCF_042652925.1). Taxonomy (NCBI): domain Bacteria; kingdom Bacillati; phylum Bacillota; class Bacilli; order Caryophanales; family Alicyclobacillaceae; genus Effusibacillus; species Effusibacillus consociatus. The sequence goes on along the minus strand of NZ_JBHSHC010000097.1, from coordinate 45,880 downwards.
CAACTCCACGTCGCTTTGCGGCAGAAGCGCCGCGTCCCGAAGGGCAGTGTTGTCCCGCAGGGTCGGCGCGTCGGCGCTTAGCAAGCGCCGGACCTGCTCCCGGGCGGCTCGCCAGGCTGGTCGCCCCAAGGCCATGAACTCGTTGAGTGAATGCTTACCGAAGACCCCCGTACCTGCTAGAGCGGTCGCGTTGAAATGCCCTGCATCCTCGAGCACCGACAGGTCCAGTACGTAATCCCCGATGGCGACGCCGATGCGGGCTGGGCCGCCAGACCGCGGGCGGAATACGCCGTAAGGGAGGTTCTGAATTGGGAAATGGGAATCAGGTCTCACTTCGATAAATGAACGTTCCATCTCAAATCCTCCTCCGCTTATAGAATCCTGAGCCCCCGCAAGTCATCTCGCGGCTCGTCGAAGCTGCAGCTGCCGTAGGAACGAAGTGCCGTGGAACGCAGCCGCGCAATCTCGGGAACTGAAATCGTCAGGTCGCGCCATGCCAGTCCCTCTGCCGTAAAGGAGAAGCTGTCCGGTGACTCGTCGGCGAGGATCTCCGCCGTCACTGCAGCGTCCAGGTTATGGACATGGGCCAGCATCCCTGCGGTAAAGACGTTGAGAAAGCCGTGCATCCGCGTCCCCACCTCATCCCGGTACATCCGGATGGGATGGTGGAGTCCGGCGGTAAACTTCAGCTCGATCCTACGATCTCGGCAGCCAACGATTACCGCAGCCGCCTGGGCGGGTGTAGGAAACGCTTCAGCGGTAACACCGCCGGTGCGGAACTTGACGCCGAGCACCGCTTCCCCTGCGGAGTTGTGGGCAGCGATGACGTCGAGAGCGGTCAGCATGTTTTGCTCCCAGGAATCCTCGAACGGCACCGTTACTTCACAAAAAGTTTGCAGACCAAGCCCGCCCGTCTCCGTTGCGATCGTCTCCAGGAGCCCGCGCTCTGGTGGAGCAGGCGGCAATGGCAATTCGAACACCTTCACCTCTACATCCTCTCCGTGCCGATTGCAAAAGACTGCAACTTGCTCAAGGTCGGCACGAAGCCCTTCCCTGCAGGCCGAAGCGTTCTCGCTCTTACGTCCCAAAACCGCACACGCCAGTGGCGACTCAGCCGAAAATATCGGTGCATACCGGTCGAGTTCGGCCAACCGCGACGCCGGCATAATAAAGCGTCCCAGCATCCAGGCATCTGTGCTGCCCCGGTAGGCAGCGAAGTTGTGTATCGCCGCCTCCAGCGGCAGGCTTGCAGGTGGGAACAGACCGGCGTAATCGATCAGCTGCTCCAGGAACGAGCGTAAACTGGGTTGCATCGTATCACCCTTTCTACAGGTTTCCTCTCCGGGCTTGCTCTCTTTCGATTGATTCAAACAACGCTTTGAAATTTCCTTCTCCGAATCCTCTCGAGCCTTTGCGCTGGATAATTTCAAAGAATAAGGTCGGCCGGTCGACAATCGGCTTGGTAAAGATTTGCAGCAGATACCCTTCGTCATCCCGGTCCACCAGGATTTTCAGGTCACGCAGCTTTTGAATATCCTCATCAATCTTGCCTACACGTTCACTCAAAACTTCATAATAGGTATCCGGGGTATCGAGGAACTCGATTCCATTCGCGCGAAGAGCTTTTACCGTAGCAATTATATCGTCAGTTAATAGAGCTATATGCTGGACCCCCGCACCATTGTAATAATCAAGATACTCCTGGATTTGGGACTTGCGCTTGCCTTCAGCCGGCTCGTTAATGGGAAATTTGATTCTTCCGCCGTTGTGCATGACTTTTGACATGAGTGCGGAGTATTCCGTGCTGATATCTTCATCGTCAAAATGAATCATTTGCTGGAACCCCATAACCTTTTCATAATAAGACACCCATTCTTCCATTTGCTCCACATTTCCTACCACATGGTCGACTCCGATCAACCCGGTTTCTTCAAATGGAATTTCGAATTCGACAGCTTTGTAACCCGGAATGAACAAACCTATGTAGCCTTTTCTCTCAATAAGCGTATGAACGGTATCTCCGTATGTTCCGATAATCGCTTTTTTCACTGTTCCCTGTTCATCGGTGTATTCCTGGGGTTCCAGGATCGCAATGGCCCCGCGGGAAACCGCTGCTCCAGTACGTAGGAAACTTTATCACGCTGTCCGGTCTCCAATCCGGCAAAAGCGACAGGCCGGAAACCGAATCCTTTGCATAGAAAATGAGTCGTCTGCTTGGCATTCCCGACATAAAACTCAACGTAGTCCACATCTTCGATCGGGAAAAACTCCTGCCCCAGTACGTTTTTTTCAAGTACAGTATGTTTTTTGCATGAATCATAACCTCCTGTTTTCCAACTAGATTATGAATTTCAAAAATTTCGAAACTACCGCCATTATATAAACCTTTAAAAAATCCAGCAAAAACATACAGTGATGTGAAAATACAGAAATGCACAAACGCTTTATCTCGTTAAAATGGTATTTTTATAAAGCGTTTCTACTTTGCTGCAGATCTTTGCGGGCGGACCACTTTTCAAAATATAATGAATCCATCATTAGGTTTGGACAACTTCCATCCAAACGGAGGAATAAGAATGCAAAACATTATTAAATTTTGCACGTCAAACTATTTGAATGGGTCAGACGATATAAAAGCAAAGGCATTGAAAAATCCAAACCTGCAAGTAATCGAGCAAGACTGCTTGGGAAATTGCGGCCAGTGTTATCTGGAAGCATTTGCTGTAGTGGATGGAAAGGCAGTTACAGTTAGTACGTATGAGGAACTGCTAAGTAAGCTCGATTTGACTTTAATGAAATAGAAGAGGGCAGGAACATGCGTTCTCATTTATTCCAAAATTATGCTATACTTGATCTTGTACAATAGAATATGCTCCTCAAGGGTGGTCCGCTTATCCCCGTAGAGAGGGGGTGAGTCCTGTGACAGTTTATGAGGCGATCTCATTGATGATTGCTTTCGGTTCGTTGGTCGCATTATTGCTGTCAGACAGAAAAAGAAAATAGACCGCCCTTGAGCTGACAACTCGGCGGTCTATTCACCCGTTAAGAGCCGACCCCAAGAGGGGCAGCTATTGTACTTGACTGTAAGTGTTCCCGCACTTACAGTCCCTTTTTTATTATACGAATTCGCATATTCTTTTATACCTGTAGTTTACCATAGCCGCTGCATCCTTTCAATCCGAGCCCGGCTGCTGCGACTGGCCCCTCTGAGGTTTCTTCAATCTTTTATTTCTTCATTTTCGGTTTCTTCTTGCGTTTGGACAGCTTGACCTTAATGGTGGTCTCCGTGGAGGTGTGTCGAGAGATCATGTCCGGGGTTAACTTGCCCTGCGAGGTAAGCATTGAGAAATCAAACGGAGTCTTCAGCTCATCTTTTGCAATCAGCAGTTCGTGAGCCAGAGCTTCTTTGTCCAATACCTCACGGATTGTCGCCTTCTTGGTGAGAACCCCGTACTCCCCGTTCGGCAATTGAAAGACCATTTCCTCTTCTTCCAGTTCTTCGAAGAACTGTTCAATTTCCTCAAACAAGGTTTTATTTTCTTCCTTCCGCTCGTTGGCAATTTCCTTGTTCTGAAAGTAGCGGAGAATCTTTTCTTCGATCTGCAGTTTCCGCTGCGATTGCTTCTCTTCCTGTACCATTGTTTCAGTTGTCACGACGGCATTCACTCCTAAAACAGAAAATGATCGGAGCCTCCACTATACCCCAGAACTGCCGTCGAAACAAGAAACCCAAGTCCTATGGACATGGGTTTAGAACAACTTATCTACGATTTCCTTCGTCACATTTTGTACCAGTTGGCTTCCCAAATCCGATGCGACATCTTCCGCCATAACGACAATTACATACTTCGGTTTGTCAACGGGTGCGTAGCCGGCAAACCAATGATGGTGGAGATTCGCATTGCCCGTTTGGGCAGTTCCTGTTTTCCCCGCGATCGGAACCTTGGCCGATTGCAGGAAATGAGCGGTTCCCTTCGGTGAAGCCACGACTTGCCGCATCAAACGCTGCAATTCTTGAGTGGTAGCTTTCTCGAGGTAGGGTGTTGGCTGTACCTTTTTCTCGAATGATTTGTACAGCATTCCATCATTACTGGTCTGTAACTCTGTTACAAGCCGTGGTTTACCCGCCTGATTCCCGTTAAGTATGGATGCCATCATGTGTGCGGCTTGCAAAGGAGAGACCCTTACATCCTCTTGCCCAATTCCCGTGTTGGCTAATAGTCGGGACGATGTTTCCTTTTTTATAAAAATCCGCCCTGGATCTTCCCCATACAACTGCGGCTTGCCATCAACAGGTTCGGCAGCGGGTTGGCCGAGACCCATTTTCGCTGCATATTCTTCAATCGCGGGGCGCCCCAACTTCATGGCAAGACTTGCAAACACCACGTTACAGGACTGGGCAAATCCTTGTTCCGCTGTAATTCGTCCATGTCCCTGTTCCTTCCAGCAATTCAGCTTCCCGTCGCCAATTTCGATATATCCGGGGCAATCGTAGACATCGCCTGGATGAACCAGCCCTTTTTCAAGTGCGGCCGCCGCAATCACAACCTTGAACACAGACCCGGGAAAATCTGCCTCAACTGCCTTATTGGACGGGTACTCATTGCGCTGAATCGGTGCATTTTGGTCATACTGCGGCCGGCTGGCCATTGCCAGGATGTCTTCCGTTTTGGGATCAAGCACCACGACAGACCCTTTTCGTAAACCGTGCTTGTCCATGGCCGATTCGACCGCTTTTTGCACATCGATATCCAACGTGGTCTTCACAGAGAGGGCCCTATTCTCCTCATCTGTCATCCGAATGCCGAGTCCGTTCACCGGCCGCTTCTCCCCATCGATAAAATAAGAGATCGTCTTGCTTCTTCCCAGGCCGCGGAGATCATCTTGAAATAGAAACTCCAGCCCCATTTTGCCTATCTTTTCATCCGGACGGTATTTCCCTTGGAACATCCCTGCGACCAGTTCCGGGTCTTGGCCGATGAATCCGACCACATGGCGGGCTAGTGAGTTTTCATCGTAACGGATCTTTATTTCCTTCCCGTAAACGCCCGGCAATTCCAGTTTGTTCACGGCATTCGCCTGGTCCTCGCTCAGTTCCACCACCTGGTCTTTCCCGTCTCTCCCTGGCAGCCGAAGCAAGGAAGGACGGTCGATCTTCAACAACCCCTTTTGCACTTCTTCCGGCCTTGCCTGAAGAATCGACGCAAGCTCCTGAACTTTGTTTGGATCCAGTTCACCTTTCTTCCAAAGCGGCATTACGAGGACACCCCGAATCCGCGAACCGGTCAAGGATTGTCCGTTGCGGTCAAGAATATCGCCTCGTCCGGAATCAATCACGAACGTTTCCCGTCGCTGCTCAATCGAAGCGGCAACCAGATTCCGTCCCTGCAGATCGTTTCTCGCCCACACCTGAATGTAAAAAAGCCGTCCCAACAGGGCGACCGCTCCGATCGTGAAGAGAGCAAGGAGTGTCACCAATCGTCTCTGAACCGAAGGCTGCAAGTTCATATCTTCACCCCGTCCACACTGAGATAGTACTCAGTGTAGACGGAAGAAGGAATCTTCAAACACTTGGAAGCAATTTATCTTTTCCCCGCAGATCAATCCGGAAGGTCGTGTTTGTCAGAAGCACACGGTTTCGAGAGCGAATAGTAATAATATAAACGATGAGTATATTTCAAAACCGTTACAGGAGGAACTGTGATGTCCTCAATACGAATATTTAAAAAGGAGCTGAAAAGCAGTCGAGTTGAGAAATTTAGCGATGATTTGCCCACTTCTGGCGCAGAACTTAAGAAGTGTCTTGAAGAACTGAAAAGAGCTCAAATACTTCTGAAACAACGGAGTGTGCAAAAAGCCCAGCTGAAGGCTCAAATTGACCTGACACGAGCTGAAACAGAAAGGACCAAAGCACAACTTGAACAATGTCAAGCTGAATTAAAACTATGTCGAACTGAACTGGAACTCTGTCAACTGGAACTGCGAAAATGTTTGAGTGATCTTGTCAAGTGCCTTCACTCCCGCAAGAAAGGATCATGATGGAATGTCAGGCAAAGGGACGCTCAATCCACATCGGAAACAAATTGAGAGGTGCAGGAAAAAAATTGAAAGAATCAACAGATCGATCCTTAAGCTAGAGGCTGAAATATCCAGATTGACTGTCAAATTGACAGAGGAAAGAACGCGACTTACCGGGGAACAAACCAAATTGGCCAGATGCATTGCTGAACTTGCAAAATGTAGAGAGTCATTGGCAAGATGTACAGCCGCACTGGCAAATTGCAGACAGAAGCTCATGCAGTGCCAGAATGAAAAAAAGCCGCCCCAACAGGGCGACCTCTTCAAAAACCAGAAACCCGTTAGCCCGTAATCCCCCGCGAATAGGCCCACAACTGGGTTTTGCTGGTTGATACGGCTATAGCGCCGGCGTTAAAAGACGTTACCACATCTTCTTCCCGATCGATGAATCCTCCGAGTATGATATCCGCTCCCGTTCCCTCTTTGATCTCGGCAATCTTCGGGTAAGAATAACACGGAAGAAGTTCTATATAATCTGGCTTTCCGTTTTCTGCCGTTTTCAAGATCGTCTTGACGGAATGGGAATCAATCAGGAACCCCCGCTGCACGGTAGCCAATCCGTATTTTTTGGCATGCACCAGACTGGATGTTCTCGTACTGATGATTCCGTCGATCTGAATGTCCTTGGCCAGATAGTGAATAGACGCCTCGTCCTCTTTAATTCCTTTGATCAAATCCAAATGAAGAAAAATCTTTTTCTTAGACCTCTTTGCGATCTCCACAATATTGCGCATGTGTATGATCTCGCCTTCGAGCAGAAAAATTGTATCCGAAGGTGCGGATGCTGCTTTCTCTAATTCCTTAAATCCCCGGACAGCGGGAATCACAGTAAATGGCTTCATGAGGCTTGTCACCTCGTTGTCAGTTTGATTGGATTGTACTCCATATTTTAAATAAAATTTATGGCATTTCGGAATTCTTCTTCAAACTGTTGCAGAAAGGCAAGTATTTGTTCCTCATTCCATTCAAGCATTTTCACCATTTCTTCCAGCAGGATCCGGTAGACCGGTTCAAGCGTTTCACGCTGAAAGAACAGTTTTCCGGTCCGCCGAATAAGAAAATCGTTCAGATTGACAGCCATTTCTTCTTCGATACAATACCACAGCTCCGCCTGCAGTAAAAGTAATTCGGGATCTTTTTCAGAATCTGCCGATCTGTATTCCGCCAGCTTCTCGACTACCTTCTCTGCGTTGGTTCCATATCTGCCAACCAGCCCCCGAATGTGTTCTTCGTTTACATCGTGTTGTTGCGCTCTTGCCGCAAGGGTTTTGACGTAGTCCGGAATTTGTTCCGGAGACGAAAAGTGTCCCCCTGACAAAACAATCCGATCCGTAGTGCAGCCGGGGAAGTTTCTCGATTCTTCCTTTTGGAGTTGCTCAACAACCAGATCCACGACACGTTCTGCCATCTTGCGAAATCCTGTCAGCTTCCCGCCGGCTATCGTAAGTAACCCGGACGGAGAATGGAAGATTTCATCTTTTCTCGACAGCTCGGATGGGGACTTTCCATCCTCGTGGATGAGGGGGCGGAGTCCGGCCCAGCTTGAAGTAATGTCCGTCTCTTTCAGGTTCACTGACGGGAACATATTGTTGACCGCTTGCAGTAAATAGGTAACATCTTCTTTTGTGACCCGCGGTTTTTCTAAATTTCCTTGGTAATTCGTATCGGTGGTTCCAATATAGGTCGAACGGTCACGAGGTATTGCGAAGATCATGCGTCCGTCCGGAACATCGAAATAAATCGATTGCCGCAAGGGAAGCTTGTGCCGTGGAACCACCAGGTGCACTCCTTTTGTGAGATGAAGACGTTTTCCATATAATGACTTGTCTTTCTCCCGTAATTGATCCACCCAAGGTCCGGCTGCGTTTACAATTTTCTTCGCGTAAAGCTGGTGTTTTTCCCCGGTGAGAAGATCTGTCACTTCCACACCAACTGCCTTTTGATCCTGATACAGAAACCGGGCAGCTTCTGCATAGTTCACACACAGGGCCCCGTAGGAAGCTGCAGTTTTCATGACTTCAATCGTCAGCCTTGCATCGTCCGTCCGATACTCGATATAAAGCCCGCTTCCTTTCAGAATATCCTTCCGAAGCAGAGGCTCATGTTCTTCCGTCTCCTGCTTGGAGAGCATCACGCGTCGTTCTTCTCTCTTGACTCCCGCCAGGAAATCATAAACCCACAATCCGATGGATGTGGCGAACTTGCCATACGTCCCGTGTTCTACTAACGGCAGCAGCATTTTTTCCGGAATTACAATGTGCGGAGCGTTTCGATACAAAATGGCCCGCTCTCTTCCGACTTCTCTAACAAGGTTGACTTCCCCCTGCTTCAAATAACGAAGTCCGCCGTGAATCAGTTTGGTGGATCGACTGCTTGTTCCCGCCCCAAAGTCCTGTTTTTCCACCAATCCCACATTCAAGCCGCGGGAGGCTGCATCCAAAGCGATCCCGGCACCGGTAATCCCACCGCCAATCACCAATAAATCCAATTGTTGAGCCGCCATCGCGGCCAAGTCTTTCTTTCTGTTATGAGATGAAAGTTTTCGCTCTGTTTTCATTTTTCTCCGTCTCTCCTTTGCCAAGTAAAACAAAAGACCACAACAGAGGCAACTATTCTCAACAATAGCTACCTGTGCTGTGGTCGTCTCATCATCTCAGACCGTAAAACCTGTTTTATTGTTCAATCCTCATTATACAGGAGTTATCCAAGGATTTCTACTCTTCATCCTTCTCCCAATTCATGGTTCTCTTAACCGCTTTCTTCCAATTCTTGTACAGTTTGGACTGTGTTTCTTTATCCATTTGCGGTTCAAACACTCGATCCAACTGGGAGTTGTTTGCAATTTCTTCTTTATTCCAGAATCCGACTGCCAATCCTGCCAAATAAGCTGCGCCGAGAGCCGTGGTTTCCGTTACAGCCGGACGTTCAACCGGCACTCCCAAAATATCGGCCTGGAATTGCATCAACAGATTGTTCGCTACGGCTCCGCCGTCAACACGCAGAGCCTGCAGCTTGATGCCGGAATCGCTTTCCATTGCGCTCAAAACGTCTTTCGTTTGATAAGCCAGCGAGTCCAAGGTGGCTCTTACAATATGTTCTTTCTTTGTCCCACGGGTCAATCCGAAAATCGCACCACGCGCATACATATCCCAATAAGGTGCCCCCAATCCTGCGAAAGCGGGAACGACATAAACACCATCCGTGTCTTCCACCTTGCCGGCATAGTATTCGGAATCGGGAGCCGAGTCAATCAGTCGCAACCCGTCCCGCAGCCATTGAACAGCCGCTCCTGCGATAAAGATGCTTCCTTCCAAAGCATACTCGACTTTGCCGTCTACTCCCCAAGCGATCGTGGTTAGAAGCCCCGATTTGGAAGAAACCGCTTTCTCTCCGGTATTCATTAACATGAAGCAGCCGGTTCCATATGTGTTCTTTGCCTTTCCAGGCTCAAAACAGGTTTGGCCAAACAGCGCCGCTTGTTGATCCCCTGCAACACCTGCGATAGGAATTTCGGCTCCGCCAAATGTTTGCGCATCGGTCACTGCATAGGTATCGCTTGACGGACGGACTTCCGGAAGCATGGAAGCTGGAATGCCGAGCTCATCCAACATTTTTTGATCCCATTTCAACTCCTTGATGTTATACAACATCGTTCTCGAGGCATTCGAGTAGTCGGTTACATGTGCTTTTCCACGAGTCAGGTTCCAAATCAACCATGTGTCGATGGTGCCAAACAGCAATTCGCCTTTCTCTGCTTTTTCCCGTGCACCCTCCACATTATCAAGAATCCATTTCACCTTGGTTCCGGAGAAGTATGCATCCACCACGAGACCGGTGTTTTCCCGGATATAGGGCTCTAACCCCTTTTCCTTTACTTCATCGCAAATGCCTGCGGTTCTGCGATCCTGCCAAACGATGGCGTTATAGACCGGTTTGCCGGTGTTTTTGTCCCAAACGACTGTGGTTTCCCGTTGGTTGGTAATCCCGATTGCGGCTACTTCTTGCGGCCGGATCCCCTTGGTTTCAAGTACTTCTCTTGCAACTCCGCTTTGCGTTCCCCAGATTTCCATCGGATCATGTTCTACCCAACCTGCCTTGGGATAGATTTGAGTAAACTCTTTTTGCGCCATACCCACGATGTTACCCGCTTTGTCAAACAAAATCGCTCTGGAACTGGTTGTTCCCTGGTCAAGTGCCATGATATAACGTTTCTCCATTGCCGAATCCCCCCGGTTTTAAGGTTATTGTCTGTGACTAGTATATTAGTAGTTTACTAGTTTATGCGCCAAAAACAGAAGCGTAGAAAAGTGCTCCCAAAACTCCGCCGATGGTCGGGCCCACGACCGGTATCCATGCATAGCCCCAGTCAGAACTTCCCTTGCCTGCAATCGGCAGTACAAAGTGTGCAATACGAGGTCCAAGGTCACGCGCCGGATTGATCGCATATCCAGTTGTTCCGCCTAAAGAAAGACCGATTGCCACAATCAAAAATCCTACAATTAACGGATTCAAGCCCTCTGTAAACTTGTTGGCCCCAATCGCCAGGATCGCCAATACCAAAATAAACGTACCGAAGATTTCACTAATCAGATTGGCTCCTGTGCTGCGAATAGCCGGACCTGTACAGAAGACTGCCAACTTAAGATCTTTCTCCTGCGTTTGACCCCAGTGCGGCAAGTAGTGCAGCCACACAAGAACAGCCCCCAGGAAAGCTCCAATCATCTGTCCAAGGATATAAGCAGGAACCTGTTCCCACGGGAACTTTCCGATTGATGCGAGTCCGATTGTCACGGCCGGGTTTAAATGGGCTCCACTGATGGCGCCCACTGCATATACCGCTACAGCAACCGCCAATCCCCAACCGAATGTAATCACAATCCAACCTGAATTTTGCGCTTTCGACTTGTTGAGCAGGACACCTGCCACTACACCGTCACCAAAAATGATTAATAACGCTGTTCCAATAATTTCTCCCAAAAACGGTGACATGTTTTGACCTCCCTTTTATCTTTTAAGAAGAGAAAGAATAAAAATGAAACCAGTGCTCCCATTCCACCTCCCCGGAGAAAACAAAAAACAGCCAATATCCTAATGAAGGGCGGCACCCTTCAGATATCGGCTGTTCTCATATTCTCACAGCATGTACTATTGACTTGTGAGATTAATTATAAGGGAAGGTTTCAGAAATGTAAACCCTTACATTCAAATTCTAATTCGCTTGTCAGGAAGTTACCCCTTTTTTACGGAGACGGCTAACCCGTCACCGATCGGAACAAAGGCGGTTTCCAAGCGGGAATCGATCGCCAGCATTTGGTTATATTCCCGCAGACGAGCCACAATCGTTCGCATTTTGTGTTTTACTTGTTCAGGACCGGCGACGAGTCCGTGAAAGAACACATTATCGCTAAAAAGTGTTCCACTCGCACGCAAAAGCGGCAGCACAAGTTCGAGGAACCTGGGATATTGCCCTTTCGCCGCATCCAAAAACACAACGTCGAAAGAATCGTAAAGCGTGGGAAGAATATCGAACGCATCCCCGACCAGGAGCTCAATCCGGTCCTGCAGACCAGCCTCCTGAATGTTCTCCAGCGCCTCTTCCGCCCTCTCCCGATCCCGTTCGATTGTAACAATCTTCGCGCTGCAGGACTGCGCCATGACAATCGCCGAATAACCGATTGCCGCGCCAACTTCCAATATTTTTTTCGGGTTCAGTTGGCGCAGTAACACTCTCAGCAATTGGGAGGTCTCCAGATCCAGGATCGGAATCGCCTTTTCTTCCGCACTCTGTTCCATCCGGGTCAGCAGCTCATCGCGTGCCGGGATCAGGCCCTGAATATAAGCACTTAACTCATTGTCCATAGCTAACATCCTTTAAGCGGTGATCAATCTCCTATTCCACCGTCTCTTCAATGCCGAACTCTGCTTGGCCGAACGCTGCTTGCTGTTCAGGACAGGGTTCTCCACTGATAACGGGCGGCAGGAATCCATGTTCCAATTTCTCCAGTTCGTATTCGCCAAGCAAATAATCGGTGACGATCTGTTCAACTTCATCCGGTAAAAAAGGTTCGTTTGGCTGCTCATTTTCTGCCATCGTGCACACCCCTTATATATCCCAGTGGGATCATCATTTTGGTTCTATTTTGCACGATCAAAGAGCAATTAATTACTTTGGCTGCTGTTCGCTTCTGGCAATGTTTCGATTGTGTTCATCAAGCGTTTTACCAAAGTAGTGTTCTCCAGAACCGTCTTTCTTTGTTACGTAATAGAGATACTCATGTTTTTCGGGAGAGGCAACTGCATGTAAACTGTCCCTCCCGGGAGAGGCAATCGGTCCCGGCGGCAATCCTTCCCGTTTATAAGTATTATAAGGACTGTCCACTTCCAAATCCTTGAGGAGCAATTCATCCTTCTGGCCCACCACATATTGGATGGTGGCATCTATCTGCAGCAGCATAGGCGGTTTATGCTGCAGTCGGTTAAAAATCACCCCTGCAATGGCCGGACGTTCCTTCGCCACCCGAGCTTCCCTCTCCACAAGAGAGGCCACGGTAATCGCCTCGTGCAGAGTCAGTCCACGCGCTCTAAAACTCTCCCGCATCTCGGGAGTCACAACTTTTCCAAACTGTTGTAACATGAGTTCGAGGATTTCACGTTCTGTTGCTCCTTTTTTCACTTCGTAGGTTTCCGGGAACAAATATCCCTCCAAACGGTGGCGCATGCCCTGCTTCTGAGGAATCTCTTTTATAAAGTCATAATCAAACGTGCCGTTTTCCGCTTCATTCAGGAATCGCCGCTTGTCGACCAGCCCTTTTTGTGCCAAGATGTCGGCGATTTGCTCGATGGTAAACCCTTCGGGAATTGTAAAGCGAACGGTATCGACTCTTACCTTTCCTTTGGTTATCACATCAAGAATTTCCGGAATCGTGGCCCCCTGCGGAATCGCATAAGTACCGGCTTGTAAGGAAGCTGCTTGTCCGGTCCATAAAACTACGGCACGAAACACAAACGAATTTTTAATTAATCCTTTCTCAGAAAGCAAATCGGCAATCTGTTGGGATGTAGCTCCTTTCGGGATCTCCACGGTGACGGTTTGACCGGATTTTTGTGGTGGCAGCCATTGGAACCAACCGTATATTGCAAGGATTGCAAGAATCAAAAATGTACCGGCTGCTGCTCGTGATCGTGGAGAAATTAAAAATCTTGCGGAATCCAATGGAATCCTCCTTCCAACAACACATTATTACAAGTATAGCAAAAAACCGGACGATTGACGTCCGGTTTCCAAACCTTCTGTATTTCATTCCTGGTCCAATTCTTCAAACAGCAAAGTATCGTACATCTCTGCTACTTTGTCCCACTCGTCGTCATCTTCAATGTTTACGAGAACTTCATTGCCATCCTCGTCTTTCTCTACCCGCAGGATGATGGCTTCATCATCCTTTGTATCGGTCGGCTGAAGGATTGCATACGTTTTCTGCTCCACTTCGAGTACTTCAAGCACTTCAAATTCGTGCTCTCCACCGTCTTCGTCGGTTAAGGTGATAATGTTTTCGCTTTGTACTTCGCTCATCGTCACACCTCATCAAATTGAATCTAGATAATTTTGCAGGATGATGGCGGCAGCCATTTTATCCACCACTTTTTTTCGCTTGTCGCGACGAACATCCGCCTCAATCAACATTCTTTCGGCAGCCATTGTGGACAATCTTTCATCCCAAAGGATTACGGGCAGCCCAAACGTGTCTTCCAACAGCCGTGCGAACTGTTGCGTGATTTCCCCTCGGGGTCCGATCGTACCATTCATATTTTTTGGAAATCCAAGAACAATTTTCTGAATTTCGTATTGCCGAATCAACTCGCCAATCTGCTTAAGATCCTCAGTTTCAGAACGGCGGCGAATCACTTCAATTCCTTGTGCGGTCATTCCAAGCGGGTCGCTTACGGCAACTCCAATACGGACGTCCCCCAAGTCAATCCCCATCAGGCGTCCAATCATGTGCGATCCGCGAGATATGCACGCACCAATTCCTCGATCAAGTCGTCTCTTTCCACTTTCCGAACGGTATTGCGTGCATCGTTATGGCTCGTTATATAGGCGGGGTCGCCCGAAATCAAATACCCCACAATCTGGTGGATCGGATTGTATCCTTTCACCTTCAACGCTTCGTAGGCAACAAGAAGTGCCCGTTGTGCCTCATTGGCATCGTCTTTATTTCCCGAAAACATCATCGTTTTATCGAGATGTGAAGTCATAGCTGACACCTCTTTTTGGTAGTCTAACAGAACCCTTGGCAACTTATTCGCCTTTTTGCCGTGAATTTCCTCTTTTTTTTTAAAAGAAAACTTATCATTCGGCCAAGTTTCTACTATCTTCTCACGTAATGTTCCACAATATGTTCGAAAATCACTTTTAGAACAGCCACTACGGGAACTGCGAGAATCAGCCCCATGATCCCGCCCACTTCACCGCCTAGAAGCAGAGCAAAAATAATCAAAAGCGGGTGCAAATTTAAACTTTTGCTGACAATCTGCGGAGCAATAAAATTCCCTTCCAGCTGCTGGACAATCAGATTCACAATCGTGACTTTCAAAGCCATAATCGGAGAAATGGTAAAAGCGAGAATGATCGCCGGGGCGGCTCCAATAAACGGACCGATATACGGGATAATGTTGGTGACCGCCACGAATAACGCAAGCATCAAGCTGTACGGCATACCCACAATCAAATACCCCGCGTATACAAGTATTCCGATCAACAGCATCACGAGCAGTTGTCCGCGAATATAGTTGCCGAGCGCTTCGTCAATTGATTTCACAAGGTCAATTAATTCCTTGCGATGCCGAGTGGGAAAGATCGTGACAACCGTCCGTTCCATCACTTTTAAATCTTTCAGCATATAAAAGACAAGGAACGGAATCACAAGCGCGGTCAGCACCTGCTCCAAAGTGCTTCCCAGTGATCCCAGAAAGTTTGTAATGTATCGGGTTACCGCTTCTTCGAAGGCCACCAGGTTGGTATCAATCGCCTTATGTACCGCTTCCGGCATCTTTCGTGCGCCGTCATCAAGGTTTTTACTCCATGTCTCCACCTGTTCAATGATCGACGGAAGGGTTTCCGCGAACTCCTTCAGCTGCGTAATAAAAACGGGAATTGTATTAACCAGAACGACAGCCAATACGGTGAAAAACACGAAATAAATGAGAATGACGCTTACACCCCGCGGCACCCCCCGATCGACCAGCTTGGTTACGATCGGGTTCAGCATGTACGAAATCACGACGGCGATCAAAAACGGAGTCAGCACCGCACGAAAAACAACCCAGATGCCACGTAATAAACCGCTCATCTGGGTCAGTAAAAATACGCAGCCCAATATCAACAGCACCAACAGTGCAATTTCGATCGAACGATTTCGCGGGGCCCTTTCCATACAGGTATGTCCCCCCTATAAAGAGCCGAAGTCCGGACAAGTGTGCGCCCAATTGTTACAAGTATATGCCAGTTGTCCAGGTTCTATTAGTACATGCGGTCCCGTATACGGCTGTTCGCGGTTGGCGAACACCAAAAACGAGTGCATCGGATGCACTCGTTTTTGGTACTGCATCTCTTATTCAGCTTTCTCCCACAGTTCTCTTATCTTCGGAGGAACCTTTACATTTACGTTTGAATCCCAAGAAACTGTTACATCTCCTTTTGCGAAGGTTTGACACGCTAACCGGTAACCCTTTTGCAGATCGTCTCCTAATCTGGCTACTTCCAGTTTCTTGATGGACGTCAGGTTTTCCGTCCCTTCGTCTATATGAATTTTACAGGTGCCGCATAACCCCCCTCCACAACGATATGGGATGCCTCCCTCATATCGAATGGAAGTTCGTAAAATGTTTGTTTCTTTACCATCTTCAATTTCAATCGATTTATTAGTACCTGAAAAATGAATCCGTGCCATAACGATAACCTCCTGTTATCTTGGGACCGGATTTTCCGCCAGTAACCCGAGAAGATATTTTTTTAGATTCTCATAAAAGTTATCTGCTGAAATTCCTGTAATAAACTTTTTGCTTACCAATGCGTAAGGGGTATTTTTACAGATTCCGCAAATCCCTCCACACTTCATTTCGATATACTCGATGTTAAATTCCATATTGGGAAACTCGCTTTGTAATCTGTCAAAAACTTTGGCTGTGGAAGCGTGCTTGGCCAAGTTGGTTTGGCAAACTTCAATACGGATTGCCACGTCTTACACCTCCTTGCCTTGTATAGCCCGTATATATGCTTTTCTTGAATTTTCGATATGAATTTTGGTCAGGTTCTCAGCCAGTTCGACTTCTTGATTTCTTACAGCTTCCATGATGTTCCGGTGTTCCCTCGTCGCTTGCTCCATTCGGCCCGGCATTATGTGTCCCAGATGGGCGAATGCGCGAATATAATCAAGCAATCCGCTTAACATTTCATACAGTCTCTGACTTTTGGCCGCCTTATAAATTTGTTCGTTAATCTCGATATGGAATTGAGCAATTTCCTCGACCAAATCATCCACCAGGAATTGATCGATTTTTTGAATGATTTCATCAAACTCGGTTGCTGTTTGGGGATCCATCTTTGTTGCGGCTAATCTCACCGCGAGCACTTCCAGGGATGCCAGAATAGTAAAAATCTCTTCAATTTCTTCTTGCGAGATTTGAGTCACTACCACTCCTTTACGCGGTACCGTCATGACCAAGCCCTGGGATTCTAACTTGAATAGTGCTTCCCGGATAGGAGTTCGGCTTATGCCTAACTTCTCTGCCAACTCCCTCTCAACCAACCGGTCACCCGCTTTGTAATGTCCATTTACAATTTGACTCTTCAAATATTGATATACTTTATCCCGGATCGGCACCAATTCTTCTGTTACCCATAGTGATTGTTCCTGCCGAAGCACAGAGCTGCACCTCCCTTCAGCCAATGCTGATTAACTTAGAAATAGGGCACCATAAGCCAGTGCTCCTGTAATCACAAAAGCGGGATGAATCTTTGCGACCTCAAGAGCCACGTAACCGGCGATTGCCAAGAAGCCGGTGTGCAAAAAACCGTTTCCATGCCAAGCATCTATGAAAAATTGGTACGCAAGCACGGCGAGCAGAACTGCCACAACGGGTTGAACCGCCCTTGTCATCGCTTTTACCTGCGGAGCATCCCTGAAAAGATCTACGAATCTAAACAGTATGATCACAGCCACAGCTGAAGGAAGAACGGTGGCAATCAGAGCAACGGCAGCTCCTAGCAAACCGCCTACCTGATAACCGACAAAACCTGCCATTTTTGTCGCGATCGGACCAGGAAGTGCATTCCCCAAAGCAAGCAAGTCTCCAAATTCTTTCAATGTAAGCCATCCATAGTGATCTACAACTTCCTTCTGAATCAATGGAATGGACGGAGGTCCGCCGCCATAACCGAGAATATTGGATATGAAAAATGCCCAGAACAATTCGAAATAAATCATAAATTCTGCACTCTCCCCTTCTCTGTTGAAGCGGAGTTGTTTTTAACAGTTGCACGGATGAACGCGGCAGCAAGAAAAACGGCAATCAGGATCGCCGGATGGATTCCTAATCCTTGCAATACCACTAAACTGACAACAGTCAGGATGATTGCACCCGTTGGGCCGGAGCCTTTCCACGCTTTCGTGAAAAATTCATATGCCATTACCGTCAACATCACTCCAATGATCGGTCCGACCGCCCGGATCATTCCGCTGACTATGGAGGATTCCCTAAGTGCGTATAAAAAACCGAGAAGCCCTATCATAGCGATTATAGTGGGAAGTATATGGGCCAAGATCGCAACAACAGCACCCATAGAACCTTTTACTTTATAGCCGATATAGGCAGCCATTTTGGTTGCGATAGGACCTGGCAGTGCGTTGGCCAAAGCAAGAACATCACCAAAATCATCATCACTCATCCACTTGTACTTGTCTACCGCTTCATACCGGATTAACGGGATCACCGAAGGTCCTCCTCCATATCCGAGAACCCCCGATCTGGCGAATCCGATGACCAGTTGCCTGTATGACATAAAGATCCCTTCTTTTCTGAGGTGAATTAAAGTTTTATATTCGCTTCCGCGATCACGGTATGACCTTGAGGGGCCAATACGTCCTTAAGAGCTGCCAGAGCTGCAGTACCAACGGCAGTATCCTGCTCACCGTTGCCGCCGCTGATTCCAACTCCCCCGATCACTTCACCGTCAACTGCGATCGGAAATCCTCCAACGAAGATGGCGAACTTGCCAGGAAACATCAATTGTATTCCGTACGCCTCGTTACCCGGCAAAGCCGGTCCGTTGGGCTGAGTGTTAAACAAGTGTGTCGACCGTTTATGGCCGGCTGCTGTAAATGCTTTTGCCACAGCGATTTCCGGGCCGGTAATTCTTGCACCATCCATCCGTTCCAAAGCAATCAAATGGCCACCGTCATCTACAATCGCGATCGTTTCAAACGCTCCAATTTCGGCCGCCTTTTTCTTTGCAGCTTCAATCATCAGCTTCGCATCCGCCAACTCCAGCTTAAATACCTGCTTCATTTCTGTCTCCTCCTTAGAACTTGCCAACTGTTGATTAATACCCGAAGTACACGGTTTTCGTTTGTGTAAAGAACTCCAATCCAACACGACCGGATTCACGGAACGTCGAAGTACTGGATTTTTTCAATCCGCCAAACGGCGCATTGATCAGATTACCGGTTGTCGTGCGATTGACTTTTACGGTTCCGGATTGAACCTGTTTAATAAACGTTTGTGCCTTCTCCAAGTTCTTTGTAACGATTGAAGCAGACAATCCGTATTCAACGTGGTTTGCAACCTGCATCGCCTCTTCAAAACTGTCAACCGCAATCACTGCGACGACTGGGCCAAAGATTTCTTCCTGGGCGATTCGCATATTAGGAGTTACACCTGTAAAAATCGCGGGTTTTACGTAATATCCTTTACCAAATTCATCATGTGTCAAGTGATCTCCACCATAAACCAAGGTGGCCCCTTCTTCCTGACCAATTGCCACATATTCAAGAACTGTATCAAGCTGACTTTGATTCGCTAAAGGTCCAATCTGCACACCGTCGGTAAAACCATTTCCGATTTTAAGTCGGCTTGTTTGTTCAACCAGCTTGGCAACAAACTCATCATGAACGGATCGCATTACAATAACCCGGCTAGTTCCGGTGCACGCCTGCCCTGTAAGTTCAAACCCGCCTTTAATGGTCAGTTCAACCGCTTGATCCAAGTCGGCGTCTTCCATTATCAGCAATGGGTTCTTGCCGCCCAATTCCATTTGGGTCCGGGTCGTCAGAAACACCGAACGATGAATTGCTTCTCCCGCTTGCGTGGATCCCGTAAATGTTACCGCTTTGATAGCCGGATCCGTAACGAGGGGAGTTCCAACTTTTGAGGCAGATCCGGTAATAAAATTCAGTACACCTGCCGGAATTCCCGCATCCACAAACGCTTCTGTCAATCGCAATCCCATCAGAGGCGTATCGGAAGCCGGCTTGAATACCACAGTGTTACCGGTCATCAAAGCGGGTGCAATCTTGCGGGCCGGTATTGAAACCGGAAAGTTCCACGGAGTGATCACTGATATGACACCCAACGGTTCCCGCACTGTAAAAACCATGGCAGCGGGATCATCATTCGGAAATGTTTCGCCTGTAAAGCTTAAACCTTCGACAGCATAATAGCGTAAAGTGGCGGCCGAGCGTTTCACTTCCAAGCGACCGGCTGAGATGACTTTTCCTTCTTCCCTTGTCAACTCCCGGGCGATCTCTTCCAATCGACTTTCAAGAATGTCAGCCGCTTTATTTAGAATTTCAGCCCGTTTGGAAGGAGTAGTTTTTGCCCAGTTCGGAAATGCCTTTTCAGCTGCACGGATCGCCTGATTAGCGTCTTCTGCTGTAGAAGCTTGAAATCGTCCGACTATATCTTCTTTATCTGCCGGGTTGATGCTGTCAAAAGTGTTATTGCTTGAAGAATCAACCCATTGTCCGTCGATGTAATTTTTAAAAGTGGAAATCGCAGTTCCGATCATACTGCCACCTTCTTTTCCATTTTCTTGTTCATGTGTGAATCTATTTAGTCGAACGGCAGTTTCCCTCGTGAGAAAACTGCCGTTTCAGCATCCTGGAATTCTATGCCTCTACCTTTTCAAGATCCGCTTGTACATAGGCGCGATAAAGTCCATCCATATACATCCATCTCATCTTCGCGCCGGTCCGTACAATTTCCAAGCAACGTTGTTGCAGTTCCGGAGTGTTTGCATAGTCAAGAACAATTTGATAACCGCGCTCACCGTGGATTTCATCCGAAACGATGTGAAGATCGAAAAATTCGACTTCCTCGTCGGTGAAACCATACTTTTCCTTGAGCGGCGGAAGCTGCTTCCGGTAGATATCCGGTACCTGTGATTCGAGTCCGACAATCAAGGCTGCGGTTGCAACGACAAAGTGTTCGCGAATCGCTACAGCATAGCACCAACTTTGAAGTCCCAAGGTGGTTGGCAACATGTTAGCGGGATCCGTTACCCGTTCACCGGTTGTACCACACGCCTCAGCGAAACGGATCAACAGATCGGTATGTCTGTCACCACCCAATTCTTCTTCCCACATATTCTGAAGGATGAAATCCTTCGCATCGGTTAATTTATCAGGTGTATTTGCGTAAATGTAAGCGAGGTAGTCAGCGAAAGGTCCGACATAGTGGTAATGGTTCTCTGCCCAACGTGCAAAGTGTCCACGTTTCAATTGGCCGCTCGACCATGCCACGCTGAACGGGGCCGCCTGACTGTGATTCCCTTTAATCGCTTCTTCCAACTGCTTGCGGAATTCTTCACGGGATAACATTTCTGCCATTTTTGACTCCTCCTTGTTTTTCAGGAAAAGGATTCAGAATAAAATTGCATATTGTATACCAAATTTGTTTAAGATTGTTTATCGAACCCTTTTCCTGTTGATTCAATTACATTTGATTATGATGAACTTATTTCTATTTGGTATTTGGTATACCAAAAACCTTAATTTCATATTACGGGCAATTTTGCCCTGAGTCAACTGTTTTTTAAAAAATTTCGAACTGTTTTACCAGATAACTAGAGCAATAACAGTTGACAATACTAGACCAGCCATTACAGGCAAAAAGTTTTTACGTGCCAATTCAATTACAGATACTCCCGCAAAACCGGCTACCGCAACAAGCGAAGACCAAGCTATAATGGTTCCGCCTCCTGTCCAAACAGCTCCCATTTGTCCGATGGCGGCTAACGTTGCAGGATCTACTCTCGAACTGCCTGCCAAAGCTCCGGACAGACCGCCTGTTAATGGCAATCCGGAGAAACCGGAGCCATCGAGTCCAGTTATAATCCCTACTATTAAAATTGCGAATGCTGTCAAAAACCCGCTGGACGGAACAACAGCTTGGGCAGATTTGACGAGATCAAACAGGAACGAAGGTACAGCGGCATCTTTACCCAAGGAAAGGATCGAACCAGCAAAATCTCCACTGCCCAGGAAAAAGAATGCAGCAATTGGAACAACGGGTCCCATAGCTTTAAAAGCAAATACGAAGCCTTCAGTAATATGATCACCAATTTTGTCCAATGCATGAACGCGTCCATAAGCAACGGAGGCTAAAACCAGTAACAATGCTGCTACTCCACCGATAAAGGCGGCTCCGTCTCCACCTTCAAATCCGCCCATACGTCCGCT
The DNA here is from genome assembly GCF_042652925.1 of Effusibacillus consociatus. Classification (NCBI taxonomy): domain Bacteria; kingdom Bacillati; phylum Bacillota; class Bacilli; order Caryophanales; family Alicyclobacillaceae; genus Effusibacillus; species Effusibacillus consociatus. The sequence goes on along the minus strand of NZ_JBHSHC010000097.1, from coordinate 24,068 downwards.
GAATTTAGTCTGAACCATATAGATCATAATGGCTAGCATCGATAGGGGAACCAGAACAGCAAACAGTTTTCCCCATTTTTGAAGTCGGGTTACTGTTTTATCCCCAGATGCTTCTGATGCGGCAGCCATTTCGAGCGCGGCTTGATCAGAACCTAACACTCCCAGTTCTCGTTCGATTGCCTGATCATCCGCTTTTCTCATTTGCTTTGCTATTAAGACATAAGAAAGAATAATGGCAGTGCCACCCGTGATGAGCGAAAGAATCATCCCGCGGTCAGCGACAAGAGCCTTGTCAACCCCTGCTGCTTTTGCACTCAACATTGGAGCAACCTGCATTACATAGTCAGAAGAAAGCGCCATGCCTTGACCTGCCAATGCAATTGCCATAGCGGCACCCATAGCCGGAAGTCCCGCCCGGATTGCAGCCGGAATCAAGAGTGCTCCAATCAAGGGTACCGCCGGTGTTGGCCAGAAAAACAGGGAAATCAAATACGTAATTCCCGCAAGAACCCAGAAAGCCACGTGTCCATTGGTCATTACTTTCTGAATCGGGGCAATCATCCGCTTATCCGCTCCCAGATCTTTAAGGGAATGCAGAAGCGCGACCATGAAGGTAATGATCAGAAAAATACTAAACAGTTCCTTCGCTGCAACCAAATTGGCATTAAAAATTGCCTGAAGCCCGCCTACGAAACTTCCCTTGTAAACCGAAGCCACAAGCAATGTTCCAACCAAAGTAGGAAGCACTACCCCTCGGCGGAACAACATAGTGACAATAATAACCAGGGTTACCAGTGCATAAAGCCAGTGTGCTGCCGTCAACGTCATTCACGAACACCTTCTTCCAGAATTTTTTGACTTTTTGTTTGAAACACTCCATAAATCCATTCTGATTAAATCTGTCCCCCTAAAACTCACCTCCCTCAATAAGTTTAAAAAACATTTTAATGACTATTAGCCTATCAACGTTAATCAAGTTCCATCTATCTTTTTTGGCAGATAATCTAACAATGGAATAACTTTTTGAGAAGAAGAATAATGTAAGCGTTTTCTAGGGAGTGATAAGAATTATAAAGTTAATCTATTCATCTTTCTTACAGGAATTGCAGCAAAGACTCAGTTAAGTTATCCAAGGCTTCCTCAACCATCTCTTGACCTGCTTCATAGCTTGCTTTTGTAGCATCACCAATGCATCCGTTGGCTGTCATTTCTTCATACTGATAGGTTCCTTGAATTGCGTTTCCCGGACGAAGCAATCTCCATTGACCTTCTCGAATATCACCTTTTTCCAATCTGTCCATATGGATCAAATGCGGAGCCAGATACAAAGCTTCAGAAACCTCTCGTTCGCAACTGTGCCCATAAAGAGTCGAAGAAATATGCTTTTTCATTGCTTCCTTAGCCGATGCTGTAGTTTTTGCATAATAAATTTGAACACCTAACTCGTGGGTTAAAGTTGTACAAGCTACACTAAGGGTAGATTGGTTCCCCCCATGAGAGTTTAAAAACAAAAATTTATTGATTCCATGTTGCTTTAAAGACCACACCATATCTCTCAGCACACGGATTAACGTATCAGGTTGCAGTGTGATTGTCCCGGGAAAATTAATGTGGTGAATCGATACACCCATGTTAACTGTAGGAGTAACCAACACATACGGATAAAGCCGTTCTGCCAATTTATTGGACATTTCGGTAGCAAGTACCGCATCGCAACTTTCCTTCATATGGGGACCATGTTGTTCGTGTGCGCCAATGGGAATGATCGCAAGCTTAACTGTCTGCAAAGCTTCTTTTACTTCCGGCCAAGTCATTTCTGTCAGCAAATAAGCTTTCATGTCCGAAACCTCCATCGAATCTGCCAATATATTCAAATTGCGCATTGTATACCAAGTTTAAAAACATCATATCAGATATTTCTGAAACTATGAATATTTTTTGAATAAAATATTTCTTCTTTTCCGGTATTAAATTTTTCCAGTGAGCCTCAATCCTTGGTCTGATATAGTAAAAGGTCCGATATAGCAGAATTGGTGAAAGAATAGTTTTCAGGAATTTATATTTGGTATACAATATACTAAATACTAAACATCATTCGGTGATCCTATGCATACAATTACGTTTATCTCCGTTGTTCTTCTTTATTTGATTTCTGTAATGTGGGGTCTTGACAGTCTGGCTTCTGCTATATCCTTGTTGTCGATTGTAGCAATTCTCATTTCAATTCCCCGTTCTTCCCGCTTGGCGCAAAGCCTGTCGCTATTATTTCTTCTGTCGGGAACCTGGATGTTATGGTCGAAACACGTGGGATGGCACTCATATCTGACTTCATTTGGGGGCATGCTAAATCTATTAACTCTATTTACCATGATCCCATTTCTTGCGCTTCCCATAACACTGGGTGGGTATGGTTCCGCAGTTGAACATGTGCTTCATCATCGTGTGAATACTCCTCAGCAGCTTTACCGGACTATCTCTGGTTTGGCATTCTTCTTAAGCAGTTTTCTGAATTTGGCTACACTGCCTATGATGTACTACAGCGTCAAGGACACTGTTGCCCAATTCGGGATCCGGGATGTCAAACGATTTACTTCGCTTGGGATTATTCATGGATACGCACTGCCCATTTTATGGACTCCAGTTGCCCCGATTGTTGGAATCGTGATGGACCTTACCAAAGTAAATTGGCTTCAAATGTTCCCGCTGCTATTTGGCATCAGTGTCTGTGGATTGGTATTGGACTGGATCCTGAATTCCCGTATTGATCCGGAAAAAGCGATTGTTCAAAGGGAATTGGCGGCCGCAGTTGAATCCTCTTTTAACCGGGAGGTTCATGCATCAAAACGTAAATTGGTCCAAATCGCTTTTTCAATCACTCTATTTATTACGCTAATTATACTTCTCGAGTGGTTGTTCCCGTTTGGACTGGTTATCACAGTTGCTCTGACAAGTTTCCCCTATGCCGCTTTGTGGGCAATCCTTTTACGACAAAGCAGGGGGTTTATGCAAGGAGTCCGGAATCATATCAGTCAACAGATCCCCAAGATGGCCGAGCAGTTTGCGATCTTTTTAAGCGCCGGTTTTTTTGTGAAAGCTTTACAGCTATCCGGTTACAGCGAAATCATTAATAGGTTGGTTCTTCAGATCGAACACAGTATCGGCGTTGAATTATTTCTGATACTCTTGCCGCTCTTCCCTCTGTTTTTAGCTTATCTGGGGATGCACCCCGTGGTAGCCATTACCCTGTTGGCCCAGTCACTGAATCCAGCCGCTCTTGCCGTGTCTGCAGAAGGTCTCACGATAGCTTTACTGGGGGGAGCAGTAGCTACATTTATCATGGGGCCTTTTAACGCTACTCTAGGCATTATGTCTTCTATAACCAAGGAAAGTGCTTACCGGATATCTGTCTGGAGTTGGCCTTTCACTATATGCTTCTTGAGCATGTTGCTTCTCATATTGCTGATTTTATAATGAACAGCAGGTGTGATTCTCTCACTTATTTATACGCTGCCAGGTAAGCTTTCTTTGAATTTTCAATATGAATCTTCATTAAATTTTCTGCCAGTTCCGCTTCTCCGTTCCTGATGGCCCGGACGATCTCAAGGTGCTCCTGCAATGCTTGTTTTCTTCGGCCAGGTTGTTCATGGCTCAGATGGGCAAACGCCCGGATATATTCAAACAAACTGCTTACGATTTCATATAATTTGGGACTTTGTGCCGCTTTGTAGATCGACTCAACAATATCCAAGTGAAACTGATCCTTATCTTTAGTCGTATCTTGACCCGACAACACACTATTCATCTCGCCAATTAACAAATCCAATTGAAACATTCGCTCATCGTTGATTTTTTGAGCAGCCAACTTAACTGCCAATCCCCCTAACACAGAAAGCATTGTGAATATTTCAACAATCTCATCGGGGGACATTTGCGACACTACCACTCCTTTGCGGGGAAGAGTTTTAACAAATCCTTGTGATTCCAAACGAAACAGTGCTTCCCGAATCGGAGTGCGGCTAATATTCAGCTTCTCGGCCAGTTCCCGTTCCACAATCCGTTCTCCGGCTTTTAATTCACCATCAATAATTGCTTTTTTTATATATTGATACACTTTATCCCGAATAGGAGTCAAATTTTCAAGATCCCAGTGGTTTTCATTCTCTTTGTCCAACCTTCAACTCTCCTTATCAACCGCTTCTGATATTGATGAACCGCTCTGTTCCAAACTGATTCACAACTTAACCTTTGTACCACTTCGACAGCAAAGATCGGTGTCCTTCTACTATTATACCCTTACCGGCACCCAAGCCAAGGAGTAACAATATAAGAGCCGATTTTTGAACTGATGGTCAATTTTTCAGGGAAAGATTTCGACGGAAACGATTGACCCTTTTCTTCCGGCTCTGATAGAATGGGTCTATATTTGGTATACAATATTCCAAAAACCAATAGGAGGTCTCTCATGCTTGCAGTCGGAATAATCGGATACGGCACTATTGGGCAAGATGTTGCGGAGTATATTAAAACCGGTCAAGCGGGTAATGTGAAATTGTGCGCAGTGTTGGTTCGAAATAAAGATAAAATCGTATCTGACCTCCCTGCCAATCTTATTGAAGACGATGCGGAACGTTTCTTCAGTAGCGGTTTGGATATCGTTATTGAAGCAGCCGGTCATGAAGCTGTAAAGAACTTTGCGGTACCTTGTTTGCAAAGCGGCAGTGATTTTCTTGCTGTTAGTGTGGGAGCCTTTGCGGATCAGGAGTTATACGAAAAGATTCTGAAAACAGCATCCAAAACAGGGAAACGTCTGATCATTCCTTCGGCCGCAGTAGGTGGACTGGATCGAATCGCAGCAGGAGCCTTGGGTCCTGTCAAACACGTCACGTTAACCACCAGAAAGCCTCCCCGGGCTTGGTACGGTACGATTGTGGAACAACAGGTAAATCTGGAACAGGTGAAAGATCCCGTCTGTGTTTTTGAAGGTCCGGCCAGAGAATCAGCTCGACTGTTTCCCGAAAGCGTGAATGTTTCAGCCGCTTTAAGCCTCGCAGGGATCGGCTTTGAGAAAACAACAGTCAGAGTTTTCGTGGATCCGACTATTACTCACAATACTCATGAGATTTCTGCCTCCGGCAAGTTCGGAGAGATTCAATTGCAAATCAGGAATACCCCTTCTGCCAATCCGAAAACCGGTTTTATCGTGGCGATGAGTATTGCCAAGGTGTTGAAGAACTTGTCCACACCTTTGATGATCGGTTTGTAACAAGCTTTCGTTCCACCATCTATTGGCGATTGGGGACACGGAAGTCGGATCCCGTGACTTGTGTATTGGGGCCGTTGACTTGTCACAACAGCCTTAACGCAATATCCGTGAAGGTGAACACAAACGCTACGGTCGCGACTATGCTGTTGACCTTGAAGAAGGCAATGTCAATCCGTGACATATCCTTTGGCGAGATGATCAAATGTTCATATGCCAGAAGTACAGCGACAGCAGCGACACCAACGTAATAGATCGTTCCCAGCGACACATATAAAGGGATGAGCAGGAACAGTCCGATCGTCAGGACGTCCAAAGCACGGGAGATCCACAAGCCTTCGGCAATGCCAAATCGACTCGGGATGGAATACAGCCCCTCCCGACGATCGAATTCAACGTCCTGGCAAGCGTAAATGATGTCAAACGCAGCAATCCAAGCGGCAACGGCTCCGGCCAAAAGCAAGCCCGGAATATCAAAACTGCCGGTTACCGCAATCCATGCACCGAGGGGTGCCAACCCATCCGTGATCCCGAGCACCAAATGGCACGCCCAGGTAAACCGCTTGGTATAGGAATAAACCACCAAGAAAAACACGGCAACCGGCATCAGATAGAAGCAGAGCGGATTCAACATCCATGCGGATACGCCAAGAAGGAGGAAAGAAACTGCGATAAATCCGACGGTTTCCAAACCTGAAATCGCGCCGCGCGGCAATTCCCGATCGGCTGTGCGAGGGTTCTTTGCATCAATCCGTTTGTCAATCAAACGGTTCAGCGCCATTGCAGCGCTTCGGGCCCCCACCATGGCCATCGTAATCCAAAAAAATTTGTCCCAGCCCGGCCACGTCCCATTTTTGTAGAAGCTGGCCATGATCATCCCGATGTACGCATAGGGCAAGGCGAAGATTGTATGTTCAAACTTGATCATTTCAAGAAATAAACGGATTTTGGACAAAGAAAAAACCTCCCGGATGTCACTTCAGTCACATTTCCATTAAGCGACAGGGAAGGAGGCTTGTCAAGCGTTGTCGGTGAATTATTGAACTGCCAGTGGTTCATCTCTTTGGAGAGGCGCTTCACCAAGAAATGAGCGGAACGCATTTTCCATTTCCACTAAATCGATATGAGTATTCCGGCACGGACCTTCGGGACGTTTGTTAGCAATTGCAATAACGGGGATGGCGGCCCCTACATCCTGCACCCCCGCCATCAAATCTCTCTCGCACGCGACAGCAATAACCCCTTTTGGCTTCTTCTCTGCGAGGAGCTGACGAGCTTGCTGCCCGCCACCGCAAACGTGTGCCATCACTCCGTAACGTCCGGCAATTTCATTGATGGAGTCACGCATGACTTTCGTTAAGCAGCGGGGAAGCAGAATCAACAGCTCTGTCGATTGAATTCGCCTTGTATTGGCTGCCGTAATTCGATTTCCAACTTGCAGCAGCGAGTTGGAAATCCGGTCTTTGGAAAGTCCAAATTTCGACCCAATCTTTACAATCACAGGCAAAAGGGGCGATAAAGCAACATGCTTTCCTTTGTAATAAGGGACAAAATTTTTCCCGGTAAGTATGGTTGCCGTCACTAACAGCAGGCCCGCATCCATTGCGATTATCACGCTGAGCCCGCCGATCAGTACCGTGTTTTTGACCCATGTCCCGATTTCGGCAAGTCGGGGTTCGGCCAAAAACCAGAGGAACCATGCGATTCCATGAATCATAAGCAATGCGGCAGAATAAAAACCGAGGAAGTACCAGGGAGAGGTAGCAAGATCTCCATTGTTCTCCTCGATCTCGCCGGCCCACCCTTCCCATGTGTCACCTAATTTGCGTGCAGGAACCTGTTCGGCAGTTGTGGCAGAATCATGATTTGGCATTAGCGGTACCTCCTATAACTCTGACTTATCCAGTTTGTTGAACTTGTGTTTCGATATCCGGAAGATCATCGAACAGACTTAACGATCCGTCTTCCTCAACCTGATACAGTTTGACCTCCTCACCGATAACATTGAATTCCACAAAACATTCCCAGCAATAAAATTGGTTGGTTCCAATTTTTCCAATGTCACGGCAATTACAATTGGGACAGCGCATCAAGGTGCATTCACTCCTATGTGTTCAGTGGAAGGTCAGTTAACTTGGTGTTGGCTTTTACAATCATCTGATTCCCGATCTGCAGTACATCCGTTGCGGGTATCCACTTGCGTCCGGTCACCAAGTCGGCAAGTAAGCCGTCCGACACTTCATACCCTACTATGTTGTCCCTTTGTGTACCGATGTAAACATCTGCCACTGTCCCCAGCATTGTTCCGTCTTCCGTGTACAGTTCCTTTCCTGTCAGAGCTTCATCACCTGTCACCAAACATTTTGTGTACTCCTTTGATTCCCATTCTTTCACAACATCCGCAGATTCGATTGTGATTGCATCTTCCCCAACGGATTTGAGATCTGTCAACGGAACGATTCCCTGGCCGGCCAAGAGACCGTCTTTTTTGATCAGGAGCGCTGAAGCATGATTGTCAGGATCAAACAGGACATCCACTACTTCTCCGATCCTGGTACCCTCAAGCACTTCGATCACAGGGAGCCCGATCCATAGCCCACTTCGTTTCATGACTTTGCCTCCTGCCCGATTCTAAATAAAAAATGCCCGATATCGGGCATCTTCATTCCTTACCTATTTGCGTTTCAACCTTTGCGTTTCAACCTTTGCGTTTCAACCGGTTGGCGATCTGAGCGGTTTTGTGTACCGCCTCTTCTATTTCTCCAAGGGTGTTTTGCTCCGAAAAGCTAAACCGGATAGCCGATTTGACACAATGGACGTCCAAATCCATGGCAGTCAGCACATGCGAGGGCTGCAAGGATCCGGACGTACAGGCAGACCCGCTGGCAGCCGCAATCCCCGCAAAATCGAGATTCATCAGCATAGAATCGGCGGAAACACCCGGGAAAGAAACCGACAGAATCGAAGGAACTGCATGCCGCGGTGAATTCACTGTCAGAAATTCCACTTTTTCCATCAGTACTCCCAGCATTCGATCACGCAATTCCTGAATGTGAAGATAATTCTCCTGCCGGTGGTGGATTGTTCGTTGTATGGCTGCCCCGAGCCCGACGATCCCAGGCACATTTTCTGTTCCGGCACGTTTTTTTCGCTCCTGCGAACCACCGTGGAGGATTGGGCTCCAGACCGCTTTTTTCTGGACGTAGAGGGCACCGATTCCTTTGGGGCCGTGCAGCTTGTGTCCGGACAACGATAACATGTGAAAGCCGCTTGCTTTTACATCAATCGGCAGAAGACTGACAGCTTGTACGGCATCCGTATGAAAAAGAACCCCGCGCTCAGAACAAGCTTGTGCGATTTCCTGAACAGGTTGTATCGCTCCCGTTTCATTGTTGACATACATCACGGAAACGACAGTGGTATCCGGACGAATGGCAGAAACAACCCCGTCCACTGTTACAATTCCCTCTCGGCCAGGGGATACGTAGGTCACTTCAAACCCGATTTTTTCAAGAAATTCGCACGTATGAAGGACAGCGTGATGCTCAATCGTCGTCGTAACGATATGGCGCCCCCTATCCCGGTTGGCCAGCGCAGCCCCAATAATGGCCGCATTATCGGACTCGGTCCCGCCGCTGGTAAAAATCACTTCAGCCGGATCGGCGCCGATGGCTTTGGCAACCTGCTCCCTTGCCCGCTCGACTGCCTTTCTGGCTTTGCGGCCCACAGCATGCATGCTCGACGGATTGCCGTACTCAGTTTCCAAAAATGGCGCCATTGCCTCTCGCACAGCCGGGTGCAGAGGAGTCGTGGCCGCATTATCGAGATAGATCACATTTCATCACCTTTGATTCTTCTTAAGTCCGTTGTTTTCGGGTCCCCATTAACATGGCACGACTTGGGCTTGAGCCCTTAGCGTGACCTTGCGCGCGGAGTCGCGGTTCCCGTTGTTTGCTTCTCCGCTTTTCGTCACTTTAATGGGCGTTGTTAGATGTAGAACATAAAGTTGTCGCCACCTGATTTCTTCCGTTCCGCAACATCCGCTAGTGTCACCGAATCCAATACTTGATTAATTGCATCCCGTATCTTCTCCCATAAATAGGTTAATTCATCCTCCGGGTCTTCCACGATTGTGATCGGCCCTTCCAAAACACGGATGATATCCCCGACCGTGATTTCCTGCGGCGTTTTCGCCAGAACATATCCTCCATACGCCCCCCGGATAGAACGGACAAGTCCCGCATTACGAAGCGGCGCGATCAATTGTTCCAGATAATGTTCCGAAAGCTCTTCCCGCTCCGCAATCGATTTGAGAGAAATCGGTCCCTCTCCCTGATACATCGCAAGATCCACCATCAAAGTAACGCCATACCGACCTTTCGTTGAAAGTTTCACGCAACTTCTCTCCTCTCTGTAAAACGGCCGAACAATTTTTTCGCCATTCGAAATCCGAACTCCGTGGAGTGACCTATCGTCAGTGAAAATACGATCGTCCCCCATGAGAACGGTCCGCCTAGCCAAAGCCCGAGGGTGACGGCTGTCACTTCCAGGAACGTGCGCACCCAGCGAATCGCCCATCCCGTTTTTTCGTGGAAGGCAAGCATCAGCCAATCGCGCGGCCCCGCCCCCAATTGTGATTGAATATAGACACCTGTGCCAAATCCCCAGATGAAAAGCCCTCCGACAAAGAGGCCGATTCTCGCTGCCCAATGCTCCCACTGAGGTACAAGTTGAAAGTGAATCAACAGATCAATAAACTCACCGACCAGTATCATATTAGCGATAGCGCCAAAAGAAGGCAACTTTTTCATGAGTATGCTTGCACTTGCCAAAATCACCAGTCCGACAAGCTGAGATACCCTGCCGAACGACAGCCCGGTATTTTGTGAAATCCCAAGATGCAGCACATCCCACGGGGAAACGCCGAAGCCGGCATTGACCACCGCCACAATCCCATAACACATAATCAAAAGCCCAAGAATAAACACGAAAAGCCTTTTGACTGCCAGCAAATTGGTGAAAACAATCCGCTGAACACGAGTAGGACTAGTATGAGTCTGGATTCCCATATTTATCCTCCGGGTTAAGCTTTCCAATCGTTTCAAGGTAATCCCGAATTTTTTTCTCATAGCCGTTTGACGCGGGACGATAAAATTGTCTTCCACGAAGTGATTCAGGCAAATAATTCTGTTCTACAAAATTACCCGGGTAATCGTGCGGATACAAATATCCCTTACCGTGACCGAGTTGAGCAGCACCTTTGTAATGAGCGTCCCTTAAATGAAGCGGAACCTCGACAGACCCGCCATTTCGTATTTCGCTTAACGCCTTGTTAATTCCCATATAGGAAGCATTGCTCTTGGGCGCGGAAGCCAAATAGGTCACAGCTTGCGCCAGAATAATTCGTCCTTCCGGCATCCCGATCAATTCCACAGCCTGAAAAGCGGCCACTGCCACCTGCAATGCCTGAGGATCCGCGTTCCCCACATCTTCCGAAGCGGAGATTACAAGCCGCCTCGCTATGAATCTCGGGTCTTCACCCGCATCAATCATACGCGCCAGCCAAAACAAGGCGGCATCCGGATCCGAACCGCGGATCGATTTAATAAATGCAGAAATGGTGTCGTAATGTTGATCTCCCGATTTATCGTAACGAACTGCCCGTCTCTGAATTGACTCGGCAGCCACATCAAGCGATATATGAATCGTTCCGTCTTCATCCGGTGGCGTCGACAGCACCGCCAATTCCACTGCATTTAACAAACGGCGGGCATCCCCGTCAGCATATCGCACCAGATGATCAAGTGCGTGCTCATCCATTTTTACCGAAAAATGGCCTAATCCTCTGTCCGAATCCGCCAATGCCTTGCGAACCACCCGCTTCAGATCGTCTTCGCTTAACAAGGAAAGCGGGAACACCTGCGAGCGGGACAAAAGCGCCGCATTCACCTCGAAGAACGGATTCTCGGTTGTTGCCCCGATTAAGATGATTAACCCGTCCTCGACGTGGGGTAAGAGAGCGTCCTGCTGCGATTTGTTAAACCGGTGAATCTCATCCACAAATAAAACGGTTCGCTGGTTGTACATCGCCAGCCTGTTCTTCGCTTCCTCCACCACTTGGCGAATGTCGGCAACTCCGGCGGTGACCGCATTTAAGGTATGAAAATAGGATTTCGTATGTCCGGCAATAATCTTTGCAATTGTAGTCTTACCGGTCCCCGGCGGCCCATACAGAATAATCGAGGACAGCTGATCCGCCTCAATGGCCCGCCTCAACAGCTTCCCAGGCCCCACGATCTCTTCCTGTCCGATCAATTCGTCCAGGGTTCGCGGGCGCATTCGGGCAGCCAGCGGGGCCATCCCTTTTTGTGATTCTTCCGCCTGCAAAGAAAAAAGGTCCATTTATACGACAACTCCCTGTATGACCCGGTTGATCCTGTGAATCGCTTCTTCAATGTCGGAGGTGCTGATGTCCTTATGGGTGACGAAACGAACCAGTGTGTCGCCGAAATCAACAGCCAGCACACCTTCTTGCGCAAGCAAATCCAGGATTTCCAATGCGGAACGGCCGGTTTCGGACACGTCTGCAATCACAATGTTCGTCTCAACAGAATCCGGATTCACCTGAACCCCTTTTATCTCCGCCAATCCAGCCGCAAGGTTCCTCGCATTCGCGTGGTCTTCCGCCAAGCGGTCCACCATCTCGGTCAACGCCACAATCGCCGGTGCCGCAATGACCCCGGCTTGGCGCATGCCTCCCCCCAGACGCTTCCGCCATTGTCTGGCCTGTTCAATAAATTCCCGTGAACCGGCCAGAACAGACCCGACTGGAGCCCCCAACCCCTTGGAGAAACAGATCTGGACGGTATCAGCATATTGAGTGATTTCACCGACGTCTACTCCTAGAGCAACTGCCGCATTGAATACCCTTGCCCCATCAAGATGAACCGGAACCTGTTTGCGCTGGGCGACCTCATAGACCGCTCTCATATTTTCGAGTGAAAGAACGGCCCCGCCTGCCCGGTTATGCGTATTTTCGAGACAGATCAATGCGGTTCGCGGGAAGTGAATGTTAACACCGCGAATCGCCTGTTCCACATCTTTGGGGTGCATTGCACCGCGAATCCCTGCAATTGTACGCGTTTGAACACCAGCCAGAGCAGATGCAGCAGCCGCTTCATAGTAAAAAATGTGGGAGTCTGCTTCAAGCAGAATTTCCTCCCCGGCTCTTGCATGAGTCAGAATCGCTACTTGATTTCCTTGCGTACCGCTTGTAACAAAAAGGGCAGCTTCCTTCCCAAGCTTTTCGGCCGCTGCCTCCTCCAAACGGTTTACGGTGGGATCTTCACCATATACATCATCGCCCAGTTCGGCGTTTGTCATCGCTTTGCGCATTGCCTCCGTCGGCAGCGTTACTGTGTCGCTTCGCAGATCGATCTTTTTCATCGTTTCCCCATCCCCGTTCGGTCCTGAATGTCTATTCCGACTAATTAACTCTGATTTTTTTATTGTAACAAAATCTGGGGGAAGTTGTAAGCTTTACTTTACCGCCATGACGTAATGCGAGCCAAACGCTCTCAGTCGCTTTTTTCCGCTTGTTTCATCCAGTGCAAGGCAGCATTGGAGAATACAGAGTCAAATTGTTCATCTATGCGAAATGTCTCGGCATTCTCAACTGCAAACTGAATGTCTTGGGAAACAAAACTGATTTTCTCATCGTAGAAACTGGCATTCCAAGTATTTTTCGAGCTCCCGTTCATTCTGCTCCTTTCCCTTCTAAAGCAATTCCACTTACCAAATCCTTACTTCTTTTGTAACAGGGATCGTAAAAAAACTGCCACGGACAAATCAACTAACAGGTTTTTCCAAGACCTCGACCTCTGATTTTTCAAAGGTGACTAACGGACTTTCGGGATGTTATTTTCCCCATTTGATTCGTAAATAAAGAAATAAAGGACTTTCAGGATCTTATCTGGGGGAAAACCCGGCGTATCCGATGGTTTTGTAAGAAGTAATACCCTCCCAAGTCGCTATTTGAATAAATCCCATTAAAAATTCTAAAATAACGCCGTGATAAGGCATTATTTCCATCCGTATCTATATAAGCGTGCAAACGCTAGCGTTCATGTATGTTAAATGTTCCGTTGTAGAAAAAAAGCGTCCGTTTTCTAGTGAGACGGCCACTTTTCTTCTCTGCTGGTATGGAAAAATATGCTATACTAGTCTATGTACAATAGAATCGGCTCCCAAGGGCAGTCGGCTCATCCCCTCCCGGAAGGGGGTGATCTAATGACGGAATACGAATCAATTTCCCTGATGATTGCATTTGGGCTGTTGATCGTCTCCTTACTGTCATTCCAAAAAAGGAAATAGACCGCCCTTTGGGTAGGTAGGAAGCGGTCTATCCTTTCCGCACGAGCCAGCCCTTTGGAGGGCGACTATTGTGCCGACCGTAGGTGTTCCAGCACCTGCGGTCTATTAGTACTATATGCAGCGTGGTCAAGCTTATGTTCCCAGTTTACCATATTCTGTTCAAAAGTTGAACCGCCAGAGGAGGATTCCCATGCTGTGGCCTCTAACACTGCTTTCACTCGTGATCTCGATATTGGCAGTTGCCGGCAAATCTTTGGCTGCCTTGGTTTCTCTGCTTCCCGTCTGCCTGTTTACCGTTTTTATAGGTTATCTGGTAATTTCGCAGTAGTGCTTGCACGTTGTTGTGCCAGTTCTTAACAATTATACCATAATACGTCCGATCGATGATCGATCTCACACCACGGCTAGGAAAACTAAAAGAAATTTAGTATCATAGACAGGTCTAAGTTAAAAAAACACGCTGGTTTGGAGATGAGCAATCGTGAATTACGAACTGTTTCAGTTGATAAATAGGTGGGCGGAGCATTACGCTTTGCTTGACCGGATTATGATTTTCATTGCCGATAACGCCCAACTTATTTTTGCGGTCATTTTAGTGTTGATGTGGTTTAGCAGTAAGCAACACGATTTACGTGAACGGAATCAACGTACTGCACTGTACGCAGCGATATGTTCTTTACTTGCATTATCTTGTAATTTAGTGATTAACAATGTTTATTGGCATCCACGTCCCTTTGTGGATCACACTGTGCATCAACTGATTCCGCATTCTGCGTCAGAGTCTTCTTTTGCAAGCGACCATGCCATTTTGGCTTTTTCAATAGCTATCGTAATGGCAATGCAAAATCATAAATGGAAGTACATCGTTTTAGGTTTCGCGATTTTAACAGCAGTATCTCGCGTATTCGTTGGCGTTCATTATCCCGCAGATGTAGCTGGCGGTGCGATTCTTGCCCTATTAACAAGCCTTCTGGTGATGAAATCTAAAAATATACTCGAGCCAATAATACAATTAGTCTTTCGCTTATATGCCAAAATTGCTTCGTGCCTTCCGTTTTTCCAACAATACACCGTTTACCGGTATGATCAGAAGAAAAACGTTTAACAATCAAAGAGTTCACGGATTTCACCATCCGTGAACTCTTTTTGTTTCTAAATGCGAAAGATCACCATCAAGATCGCAGCAAAAACGGCCAGCAAACCGCTCACGCCGAAAGCGGCTGCGGGTCCAAACGATTGCCAAAGAAAACCCGCCAACACTCTTGCGGGCAATGCCACCACACCTGTCAAGGCGTTGAACGTTCCCATTGCCGTGCCTCGTTGTCCTTCGGGAACCAAATCCGCTATGTATGCTTTTTGAATTCCTTCCGTCGCTGCATAATAAAGACCGTACCCCGCCACCATGAGAGGCTTTCTTCGGCCGAACCGGTCGGAAATCCAGCCGGAAAACAATTTGAGGACGCTTGCCGTGCTCTCCGCAATTCCTTCGATCACCCCGACAGTCCCGACCTGAACATGCAGCACTGACGTAAGAAACAAAGGAAGAACGGGAACGATCATGTGACTGGAGAGATCGGTCAATAAACTCACGAATCCAAGGACTAAAATCACAGAGTTCATCCCCAAAAACTGCTTCTTTTGAGAGTCGGATTATACTGCCATATTTTTCACCTTTTTTTACCTGAAAATAAAAGAGACTCGCCTTCCACCCTAGAGTCTCTCACATTACTCATCACTTTGACATTGCCGCTTCGTACGACGCAGGCAGTTCTCTATACACTTTGTCAATTATCCCGCCGCCAAGGCACAATTCCCCTTGATAGAACACGACTGCCTGGCCGGGTGTAACCGCTTTTTGCGGCTGATCAAAAATGACATCACATGTGGTATCCGGTTTCCGGTACACAGTTACCCCTTGATCCAGTTGACGGTAGCGGAATTTTGCCGTACATGTGAAAGGTTCCTCAGGCATTTTATTGCTGACCCAATTGACATCTGTCGCAAACAGCCCTTTGGAGTACAGACGGGGATGATCGGAACCCCGCTCCACGTAAAGAATGTTGTTTTCAATGTCTTTGTCGACTACAAACCAGGGATCACCCGCACCGCCCAACCCGATTCCATGCCGCTGCCCCAGCGTATAGTACATCAAGCCTTCATGACGTCCCATCACTTCCCCTGATAAGGTGCGCATTTCACCGGGCTTTGCGGGAAGATAGTTACTTAGGAATTCCCGGAAATTCCGTTCGCCAATAAAACAAATCCCGGTACTGTCTTTCTTTTTCGCGGTCGGCAGGTCTGCCTCCAACGCAATTTCCCGCACTTGTTGTTTCGTTAAGTGTCCGATCGGGAACATAGCCTTGGAAAGCTGATACTGATTTAAAGCATTCAGAAAATAGGTTTGATCCTTATTCGGATCCGCCCCCCGCAGCAAGCGGTATTCCCCATCGACAAAATCCACCCGGGCGTAGTGACCGGTCGCAATGTAATCCGCTCCAAGGTCTAACGCCTTTTCCAGGAACTCCCCGAATTTGATTTCGCGGTTACACATGACGTCAGGATTTGGAGTCCGCCCTTTTCGATACTCGTCAAGAAAATAGGCAAACACCTTGTCCATATATTCTTTTTCAAAATTTACCGTGTAATAGGGAATCCCGATATGGTCACAGACGCGTCTGACATCGTGAAAATCGTCTTCTGCCGTACAGTGCCCGAACTCATCCGTATCGTCCCAGTTCTTCATAAAGACTCCAACAACATCATACCCCTGCTGCTTCAAGAGCAGCGCGGTTACGGAAGAGTCGACTCCACCGGACATCCCGCAAATGACACGTGTATCTTCAGGTCTCTTGTTCATTGCAATCGCCATCCTTACTCCTGCAGTCAGTCAGCCATCTCATTCAGAAATAGCTTTCCACCATGTTATACCATAAATTCAAGGGGCGGGCATATAGCACCTCTTTATAAAACTCGGCCACTTTTGCCAATTGATCGGTAGGACGGGCGATTCGTACTTGTACCACAGGCATGGATTTTGACCATTCATACTTCACGGCAGCCCACCTCTTCCTCCTTGTTAATTTTCCTGACCCGAACACGATTGTCATGCAGCGTGCTGCCCCATCCCATATCGGTTAGCCGGTCACTTGGAAGCAGATTCAACGGATTGCCATCCGGCACATGCGCCGTCCACCAAACACCTTCCGCAGCCACTACTCCACGCGGTGCATCCTCAACCAACCGCGCCCATAAACGAATACTTCCACGGTCATTGTATACCTTTACCCATCCGTCTTCTGTGATGCCCCTTACTTTCGCATCCTCCGGATGAATCCGGACCGTCGGCCGACCTTCCTTCTCACGAAGCGACTGAACTCCGCCAAACGATGTGTTCAGAGTATAGTGGGCAGGCGGCGTCAATAAATGAAGGTCACCTTCGTCTTCCCCGTCTTCGATTTCACTGTATGTCGGTAATGGAGGATATCCGTCCCTTGCCATCTGTTCCGAATAAAATTCAAGTTTTCCCGATGAAGTTGGGAATCCTCCCTCGAAAAATTTCTCGATTTCAACAAGCTCTACCGGTTCTCCGGCAAGAAACGCTTCCTTTTGGGCATCTGTGATTGTGTCGGGCAGCAGTTCCAAAGCCAGCTCCTGTATCGGTTTGGTAAACACGTCATCAGCAAAGCCCATTTTTCGCGCAAGAGCGCAGTAAAAATCATGGTTGCTCCATGCTTCGCCAATCGGAAATATCACAGGTTCCGCTTTTTGGAAATACGTATGTCCGAAACTTTGATAAACGTCATAGGATTCAAATGACGTTGTCGCCGGCAATAAAATATCCGCGAACTTCGCCGTATCCGTCATGAACTGCTCATGCACAACCGTGAACAGATTTTCCCGTGCAAGCCCTTTTCGAACCGCCCCCTGATCCGGGCAGGACAGCGCCGGATTGCCCCCCGTGACAAACAGAAATGTAACAGGTGGCTCCTGCTCCTCCAGCAAACTGTGACCGAGCCGAACTTTATCGAGTACCCGGGCTGGTTTCGGCAGCAGATCCGGGCGAGTTACCGCCTCAGTACGCAGTGGAAACACACCTGTGGTGAACATCAAGGCCCCGCCGCCTTTTTTATGAAAAGCCCCGATCAATCCTGGCAGGCAAGCTATGGTTCTGACAATCATTCCGCCGCGCCGGTTACGGGATAATCCCATTCCCATCCGTATAAAAGGGGCTCTCGCCTGCCCGTACATGCGAGCCAATTTCCGCACATCATCAGCCGGTACGCCGGTAATCTCTTCCACATATTCAGGGGTGTAGCGAGGAAGCTCCTTTTTCAGTTCCTCAAATCCAAAAGTATATTTCTCAATATAGTCGTTATCCGTCATTCCTTCTTCCACCAACACATGCATCATCCCAAGCGCCAACGCGGCATCTGTCCCGGGACGAATCGGGATGAACCAATCTGCCTGTTTCGCCGTGCGGTGTCGATAGGGATCGATCACGATCATTTTTGCTCCGTTCTTTTTCGCCTGCTGGTAAAAAGCGAGCATGTGCATATTAGTGGACGCCATGTTCATGCCCCAGACGATCAGCAGATCCGTATGGGCGACGGACTCCGGCCGATTCCCGACATTCTCGCCGACTGTATATTTCCAACCGATGCCGGCGGCCGGACAGCATAACCCGCCACGCGCTCGGCTGGCTCCAATTTTATGGAGGAACGGAAAGTGAATATTGGACTGAATCAGTCCCATGGTTCCGCTTCCTTTAAAATGGTGTACAGACTCGCCGCCGTATGTGTCGATCGTATTTTGTAACTTCTCAACAATTGCATGCAGAGCTTCGTCCCATGTAATTCGCTGAAATACCCCTTCTCCTTTTGCTCCCACTCTTTTCATTGGATATAGAACCCGATCAGGTGAATAAATCC
Source organism: Effusibacillus consociatus (assembly GCF_042652925.1). NCBI lineage: Bacteria > Bacillati > Bacillota > Bacilli > Caryophanales > Alicyclobacillaceae > Effusibacillus > Effusibacillus consociatus. Next base: position 5,507 of record NZ_JBHSHC010000097.1, on the reverse strand, counting down.
GCTCGTCATAGTGACGTACCTTGGTACAAAGAGCTCCCCGAGTAAAAGGATGATTCGCATCTCCTTTTGTCGAGACGACTTTCCCGTCCTCCACCTTCGCAATGATCGAACAGGTATCCGGACAATCGTGGGGACAAACCGTTTTCAACTCTTGCATCACAGTTCCCTCCCTCCATTCAAAACGCCTTCATTCCTCTAGTGTATCAGAAGAGTAAATTACTGGAACAGACCCAAAATTCTCCCTGGCAAGAGAGAAAATAAAAAAAATTCACTCTTTAAATTTTATTTCCTGTAGGTTTCAGTAGTTTTCTGTAGATTCGGATTTAGAATTTCTTCAGGAAATCTTTACATATTTGAATAACTTTCAGGAGGGATTGTATGAAATTAAAATCTTTGCTTCTATTGGCAGCCCTTACGCTGTCCAGCATTACACCTGCTTTTGCCCAGGTGCCCGGTGTAGATGACAAAATGCCGGCAGCAACAAAGGGAATCGTTGCAGTTTCCCATCCCTTAGCGGCACAAGCTGGAAAAATGATCCTGGAGAAAGGTGGGAATGCGGTAGACGCGGCAGCGGCAATTCAATTGTCGTTAAATGTTGTGGAACCGATGATGTCTGGTATTGGCGGTGGCGGTTTTATCTACCTGAAAGATCAAAACAAAATCACCATTCTCGACAGCCGCGAAACGGCTCCCAAAAACGTCGATCCGAAGCTGTTTCTCGATCAGAATGGAAAGCCTGTTCCTTTTGATGAGCGTCATACCAACGGAAAAGCGGTAGGTGTTCCCGGTACCCTTAAGGGAGTTGAGACCGCTTTAACCAAATACGGTTCCATGAAGCTGGCGGAAGTGATCGATCCGGCAATTGAGCAAGCTGAAAAAGGGGTACCTGTCAATTGGATTACCGCCCAGTACATCAAAGAAGAGGTTCAGAAGCTGCAAAAGTATGGTACAGCCGCCCAAGTATTTGCGCCAAACGGAACTCCGAAGATTTGAAAAATTACACCGTGAAAGAAAGAGAGCCGGTAAGAGCCGACTATCGGGGATACGAAGTCGTTTCGATGGCTCCTCCGAGTTCAGGCGGGTTAACCGTGCTTCAAATCCTGAAATTAATGGAAGGTTACAATGTAGAGAAAATGGGTCTGAACTCGGTCGATACCCTGCATCGTTTACTTGAATCCATGCATTTGGCTTATGCGGATCGTGCAAAATATATGGCCGATGAAGATTTTTATTCTGTACCGAAACTGGGGCTCGTGGATGAAAAATACACCAAGGAAAGAAGAAAACTGATCAACCCGGACCTTGCAAACGCTGCAGTAACAGCCGGGGATCCATGGAAATACGACACAAAAAAGCCGTCTGTAACAATCAAAGCAGATAACGAACAGAAACCAATCGGTCAAACCACTCATTTCTCAGTCATGGACAAATGGGGCAATATGGTTTCCTATACCACGACGATTGAACAGGTGTTCGGATCCGGTATTATGGTTCCGGGATATGGATTGATGTTGAACAATGAGATGACCGATTTTGACGCAACACCCGGTGGAGTCAATCAAGTTGAACCCGGCAAGCGTCCCCGCAGCAGTATGTCACCCACATTGATTTTAAAGGATGGAAAGCCGTTTATGTCGCTTGGATCTCCGGGTGGTCCGACCATTATCGCCTCTGTTGCGCAGACCATAATGAATGTCATTGACCATAAGATGCCGATTCAGGATGCCATCCTTGCACCTCGCATTTACTCGAGCAGCTATCCCACGGTGCGATGGGAAGCCGGAATTGAACAGGAAACGTGCAGGCTGTAATCTATGATTTTGAGAATAACAAGATGTATGGCGGTGCCGATAACACCCGGCAAGGAACAGTTCTTGGAGTAGACAATGTAAAATTTACAGTCGATCAACCGCAAGAGGTTCCACAACCGGACAAAGGGCCGTTTACCCTGAAAATCAACGGTGTTGTGTTCCCTTACTATGCTGGTCAGATGCTGCTCAAGGACGGAAAGAGCTATATTCTCTCCGATAAGCTGCTGGTAGGTCTCGGAATGAAAAATACGGGAACCTATAAAAAAGACATAGTTGAAATTGATGGAAAGTCCTACCTCCCGGTTCGAAAGATCGCCGAGTCATTAGGTTATCAAGTTTCCTGGGATGCAGCCAGTGTGACAGTTCTTCTTGCAAAGGAGCTGCCTCAATCCTCAAACACCGATGTACAGGATTACTACAAGGATGATAAATTTCGGATCACGAAATAATTGAACCGTCTGAAGGAAAAGACTGCCGGATTTAACGGCAGTCTTTTTGTGGTATACCCGCCTATGCGTTGCTGAATTGAATTGCCTCAAAAAAAATTGGACCAATAAATTTTCATTTTGTCGATTCAAGTCGTTTTTTGTAGGTTACCGTTTACAATGCTTTTACAATGCATGTTATATGCAGTTCACAATTCCGATCCGGGGTTGGTAGGGGAACCGTTGTTTCAGTATTCGACAGTCACCCGGCGGCCAAACAACCGATTGGAATGTTCAATCAACATAAATAGAATCGAGAGGTGAAAGTAATGAAAAAATTTGGTTTGGCAGCACAAATCCTCGTTGGGCTCGTGCTCGGTATTATCGTCGGTGCTGTCTTCTACGGCAGCCCGGAGGTTGCAACGTATTTAAAGCCGATCGGCGACATTTTTATCCGCCTGATTAAGATGATTGTTGTCCCGATTGTCATCTCCACTCTGATTATCGGAATCGCAGGCGTTGGGGATACCAAAAAACTGGGTAAACTTGGCGGAAAGACGATTCTGTACTTCGAGATTGTGACTACGATTGCAATTGTCGTCGGATTGTTGGCTGCCAATCTGTTCAAACCGGGTTCCGGTATCAATCTGGCTGAACTGGCCAAAACAGACATTAAGAAATACGTAGATACTGCCGACAAGGCAAGCCACAGCATGGCGGACACATTTGTGAATATAGTTCCCCAAAACATCGTACAGTCCCTTGCAAACGGGGATATGCTGGCAATCATCTTCTTCTCTGTGATGTTTGGTTTGGGTGTGGCCGCAATCGGCGAAAAAGGGAAGCCTGTCATTCATTTCTTTGAAGGTGTCGCCGACACAATGTTCTGGGTAACCAATCAAATCATGAAGTTTGCTCCATTCGGCGTATTTGCCCTGATCGGAGTCACCGTATCCAAATTTGGCGTTGCATCTTTGATTCCGCTTGGAAAACTCGTTCTGACTGTCTATGGTTCCATGTTATTCTTTGTGGCAGTTGTATTGGGCGTAATCGCAAAGATGGCGGGTACAAGCATTGTCACCCTCATCAAGATTTTGAAAGACGAACTTCTTCTGGCGTACTCTACAGCCAGCTCTGAAACGGTACTGCCAAAGCTTATCGAAAAAATGGAGAAGTTCGGCTGCCCGAAAGCAATTACGTCATTCGTGATCCCTACCGGGTATTCGTTTAATCTCGATGGTTCTACCTTGTACCAGGCACTCGCTGCGATCTTTATCGCGCAGATGTATGGAATTGATTTGTCACTGAGTCAACAAATCACTCTGATGCTGGTGCTCATGGTTACTTCAAAAGGTATTGCGGGTGTACCGGGCGTATCCTTTGTAGTATTGTTGGCAACCCTTGGTTCTGTCGGCATCCCGGTAGAAGGTTTGGCGTTCATTGCAGGGATCGACCGGATCTTGGATATGGCACGTACTGCAGTTAACGTAATGGGGAACTCATTGGCAGCTGTCGTAATGTCAAAATGGGAAGGTCAATATGACACCAAGCAGGCTCAGCAGTATCTGAAAAGCATTCAAGCTGGCAGCAGCGCTGCGAGATAAAGCACTTACAAGCATAAAGAAAACGACCTTGCGGGAAATTCTCCAAGGTCGTTTTCTTTATAGCGAAGCTATTCTGCTGTCTTCATGTTATTGATATTTCTGAAGGATCGATTGGAGTTTCATTGCCAATCCGACATCCCCGTTAATTTTTAACTTGCCGGTCATGAAGGCCATTGTCGGGTTGAGTTTGCCCTTCATCAGTTTTAAAAAGCTCTCATCGGACATCTGAAGGCTGCATTTCGCATCAAACGAAGTCCCTTGTACATACTCGGCTTTCCCATCCTCGATTTTCAATTGGTAGGTGCCGCCCTGATCCCCGCTCAAATCGAATTGATACACCGTATTGACACCTGCAATTCCATTTGGCACAGTATTCATTTTCTCTGTTAAGGTGGAGAACACTTCCTGAACTGACATAAAACAACCTCCTCACTTTTGACTAATCAGCCAGTTTTCTTCATTATACACGGAATTCAGCAATTTGGGCGCTTCTTTACGCAAAAAAATAGGAACTTCACACGTTTTTCGTCAGAGTCCTCACCCCAATTTGCATCCGCTGCCTTTATTTTGGAATGACGTTTTGCTCATTCAGCTTCTGAATGGCGGATCGGTAATCATCAGCTTTGACGATGCAATTTCTCCATTTCCAGAGTGATTTGTTATGTACATGCTGATAAAGCACCCCTCGGTGTTCTCCCACTCTTACATAACCGATTAGCCGTATCCAATGCTTAGTTCCAGACATGTTCCCCTACCCGCTTCAATTGATAAGAATTTCCTGACTACAGAGTTCGATATGATTTTACAATATCCTTCACACCTCGAAAGAACAAGGATCAACTAATTTATAGGATATTCTCCGTATAGGTATATCCGTTTTGGGTCAAAGGCAGTTGGGCAATTCCCTGGACCGGATCCTTCGAGATAAACCGTCCTATCTCCGGCATGTAGTAACGGGCACGGGCATAGTTCAAACCGGTTGTATAGTCGTACTCCAATCCCGTATAACCGAATGTGTTGTTCGGACCCGGCCAGTTCTTGTCAAACTTCTTGCTCGGATGCGGGATACCAAACTCATCGTAATGATATTTGGTGATCATCTTCCCGGTTGGGTCGGTTAAACCGATGACGGAGCCTAAACGGTCTTGGAGATAGTAGAATTCGGACGGATCAAGGGATATTAGTTGTTTACTGCGGTTCAAATCTCCGCTTGTAAGAGTCCGTTTCCGTTCAACTTTTCTTTTCCTTTGCTCGCTCAAGATCCCTGTTCTTAGGCTCTTAAATTCAAAGATCTTCGAAAAGTGGAAAGAAACTCGTAAAAACCTTGAAAAGACAGCGTTAAAGCAAGGCTGCCGTAAACAGCCCGTGTCACATGATCGGGTAATCAGTTTGCAGCAACTTCCGTCAGTCCGGGAATGATGAAGAGTTCCCTGGTTTTGAGACCGAGCGTAATGACGCTCTTTCCCAGCTTGGTCAGGTAGTACTTCCTTGTACCGGGGACTTTCTTCACAATCCCGTGAACACGAAGGCGCTTCAAGATACGGGAAACCGAAGCCGGACTAAGTTCAGGCAGCAGCTTGCGAATCGACTTGTTCTAAAGTCCGTTGATGTTGAACTCGCCGTGCGAGAGAACCTGAAACAACTCCCGATCTTCCCGGCTGAAGAAG